>JBGTAO010000315.1:0-9215 GCA_041749835.1 Gemmata sp.
GTTCCCCCGAGGAACAGATGTGGTGCGGTTCGCCACTGAACCGGGTGTGATCACCATCCAGCTTCCACGATTGGCAAACGAGACCACCACTCCAATGCCCGCCGACCTTCGCCCCGCGCCTGCCCGGGATGTGCTGCAAGGTTCCGGTGTCGCCGCCATGCAGCAACTGGGCTACACGGGTTCCGGTGTCAAAGTCATCGTGATCGGAACCGATTTCACGGGTGCCGAGAAACTGATTGGCGAAAGCCTGCCGGCACGTACACGGATTTTGGATCTCACAGCAGAACTTGATCCGCAGATTCGGCCGTTCCCAGTGGATCCCAATCGTGCCGGGATTGGCAATGCTGTCGCCAAGGCTACCGCGGTCGCAGCACCAAATGCGGAACTCGTGTTGGTACGAATCGATCCGGGTGCCATCTTCCAGCTTTTTGAAGTCATCCAGATGGCGCGGGGTGATAGCAACTTCACGGTCGCCATGCGCTCACGATTGATTGAACTCACCGAGCGTGCGGACGAAGTGAATCGGATCAAGGATCGGGCTGCCGAGGCCTACCGGAAAGCATTCGAGGATCTCTCAGATGATCCACTCGCGAAGGAGAAGCGAGATCAGGCCAGACAGAATTTGGAATTGATCATCAAGGCTCAAGAATTCCTGAGTGCACGGATCAATCGATTCAACACATTGCAGAAGGAGATGAATGAGGCCCTCAACGGTGGTCGGGTCATCATCAATACTCTCGTCTGGGAGGCTGGCTTCCCGTTAGATGCCATGAGCCGATTGAGCCAGTTCCTTGAAGAACTTGCAACTCCGCTCACCGCGCGAATCAAGCGCCGTGCCGGCGATCCAGCAATGACTCCGAAACCACCCCTCGCCTGGGTGCAAGCCGCGAGCGCTGCGGGAGCAAGTGTCTGGGGTGGTGAGTTCCTGGATCTGAATGAAAATGGAACGATGGAGTTTGCTCGTCCGAACCAGCCACTCCCACCGGGAAGTTGGTCCCCCGAGATGAACTTCCTGGGCTTCCAATCGATCGATGGAAACACAGCAGCCGATCTTCCCGCGGAAACCAAGCTCCGCATTACCATGCAATGGCGTGAGCCCATCGACCCCAACGTTCCGGCATCCAATCAGCCGGCTTTTCCGGTAATCTTGCGGCTCTTCCGTCAGCTTGATCCCGAAGGTGCGAAACGGCCGAGCGATGAGTTGTCAGAGGTCGCGAGAACAGTCGGTGGCCCGTATTTGATTTATCGCACGCAGTCACAAGTTGTGTTCGAGCAAATCCTCGAAGTGACGACACCCGATGGCGGGCATTATGCGCTGTCCGTCCAGACTGGTTACCGGCCCGAGCCACTTCTGCCTGCACTCCGTCGGCAGGTTGAGGTGAACCCCCGCATAGTCATCGACACCCTTTCCTCCAAACCGGGTCAAGCGGTCGCCGTGTTCCGTTCGTATGTGACACCCGGAGCTGGTGTCGGGATCCCGGCCGATTCCAATGGAGCCATCACAGTCGGAGTGATGCGACCGGGTGAACTCCGGGGTGGCGGCACAGGTATTACGCTTCGGCCAAAGCCCGATCTTTTTGGGCCAGATTCGGTCAACGTCGGTGACCCCGCTTTCCGCGGACCAGGGATGGCAACGGGCTTCGTGGGCGGTATGGGAGCGCTATTGGTTCAAGCAGGGTCTTCGGGATCGAATCCGTTTCAATCAGCCGGTGTGATGCCCGGTCGGATGGCCGTGATACCTCAGGGCTGGATGCAATACTTGAAGCCGATCCGCAAACCAGCACCATGATCACGTGAACGGGGATGGTGTAGCGTGATCCGCGTGCATGCGTTCAATTGATCGAGCCCGGTGTGGGGAAGTAAGGAACGGTCTTCCGTTCCTTACTTCGTTTCAAAGCATCGTACGAGGACAGTGCGGTCATGAGGTACTGCCCATTCGGCTGCCGGGTAAAGCGTGCTCGCAGGTAAATAGGAGCCTGCTTCCCGTCGGCTTCCCCTTTAGCTAGGAATCCAATTTCAATGCTCGATTCGTCCGGCGTTGTCACGTCGTCTCGTGAAAAGTCCCAGGCCGCAACGTGGACATTCCACTGCTTGAGCAACTTCCAAAAGTCCAGTGCTCGCAATTGGTCCCGAGTGATCGTCACGGAACCGCTTTCTCCCTGATATTCCAGCTTGTCCGCGATGTGGCTGAGAAAGGCATCCGGATTCTGCGTGTCCGCGGCCTTTACCATGGCAAGGGCCCGGCGAACAGCTTCTTCGCGGGGGCTCTCGGCCAGCCGATCCACAATGAAGAGCAGCAGCAACAGCGCAAGGCTGCCACCGACTACTGCCTGGCTGCGGCGATCCCGTCGGTTGAACCAGATGGCTGCCGCGACAAGTGCGATCGCGCCGAGTATGAGATAGATGGAATCCGGTGGATCGCTGAGGAAAGTTGGCATGGAAGTCTGATCCACGGAGAAGGTGATGCTGAAGCCACGAAGTGATTCCTACGTGGCTCAGCACGTTGCAACTTATCGCCGCATCTCTGCACCATAGACGGCGGCCGAGCCAAGCTGTTCCTCGATCCGTAAGAGCTGGTTGTATTTCGCAATTCGGTCGGTACGACTTGCCGATCCCGTTTTGATCTGCCCGCAGTTGGTAGCGACTGCGAGATCCGCGATCGTGACATCCTCCGTTTCGCCGCTGCGATGGCTCATGATGGCCGTGAACTTATTGCGTTTGGCCATCTCAACGGCTTCGAGCGTTTCCGTCAGCGTGCCGATCTGGTTCACCTTCACGAGAATACTGTTGCCACACTTCTCGGTGATGCCACGTTTGAGCCGTATTGTGTTGGTCACGAACAAGTCGTCGCCCACGAGCTGGACCGTATCCCCGAGTTTGGTAGTGAGCTTCTGCCAGCCAGCCCAGTCGTCTTCGGAGAGGGCATCTTCGAGGGACCGAATCGGGTACTTGGCGCACAGCGCGACCCAGTAATCGATCATCTCATCGGTCGAAAGCACTTTCTCGGGCGCGCTGTTGAAGAAGCAGTAGCCGTCTTTCTTGTGCCGCTTCTTGGCTTCATCGTGCAACTCGGTACACGCCGGGTCCATGGCAAACGCAATCTGGTCGCCGAGCTTGTAGCCCGCTTTTTCGACTGCTTGCGAGATCATGCTGAGTGCGTCGTCCGCGGAGGGAATATTGGGAGCGAAGCCGCCTTCATCCCCCACTGCGGTGTTGAGCCCCTTCGATTTCAAAACTCCCTTTAAGCTGTGGAAGATCTCGGCACCCATACGTAGTGCCTCCCGAAAACTGGTGGCCCCCACGGGCATAATCATGAACTCCTGGAAATCGACCGTGCTATCGGCATGCTTTCCACCATTGAGGATGTTCATGAGTGGAACCGGCAGCACGCGAGCGTTCGCGCCTCCGATGTAGCGATACAACGGTAGCCCCATAGCACCCGCTGCGGCATGGGCAGCCGCCATCGAAACACCAAGTATGGCGTTGGCTCCCATGCGCCCCTTGTTCGCAGTACCATCGAGAGTCAACATCGCCTGATCGAGAGCCACCTGATCGACGGCGTTCATGCCCGTGAGTTCTGGCGCAATCTCTTTCAGGACATTGCTGACCGCTTTCAATGTCCCTTTGCCCAGGTAGCGACTCTTATCCTCATCACGGAGTTCAACCGCTTCGTGTGCACCCGTACTGGCACCACTGGGAACGGCCGCCCGGCCAAAGATGCCACATTCCAAATGCACTTCCGCTTCGATTGTCGGGTTGCCTCGGCTATCCAGAATCTCGCGCGCTTTCAGGGACCGAATGTTGGTGTTTGTCATCGTCTGTTGCTGCAGGATTGGGAGTAACAGGGGTGCGATCGCCGGACACGCAGCCGTGCGGGCAGCCACCTGAAAGCTACGCAGATGGGATATGGGGCAGGGGGGGCTGGTCAAGAGAGGAGAAACGTCCGACCTGCCCGGCACTCGTTGATCATCAAGTTGGGGGCCATCACAAGCACTGGGCTTGCTGTGAAACCCCCGGGTTGCAGAACACACCGGGCAGATCGGAACCCGACGGCGGGAAGGTCCGGGATCAGGTAGTGTCGGGGGCCACTCTCCCGATCGACCGGACGCACCAACCGGGATCCAGGACAGCAGGAACTGTCCGGTTCGCGCGGCTGCTGCTTCCCGCCGACGAACCCGAGTGGATCATGACTGGGGTCGTGATCCACTCGGGCTCAACAATCCTTCCCGCACCACAAGTGAGTTGGGAAAGATCATTGCACCTTTATTATCGGCGAATCAGAAACTGGGCTTGACAGCCATCTCACGGATTCGTTCCTTTTCAGGTGGCTCGGTCGCAAATGCCGTTTACGTGGGCTGGATCAGTCCTGCAATTCCCGAAGGATCGCGAGATTCACAGGATCCATTTCCTGACCTTCCAGATCTTCTTTGGGTGTCTCCAGAATCATGGGGTGTGATCGGAATCGCTCATAGTTCACGAGCAACCGAAACGCTTCGAGCCCGATTTGCCCGAGTCCCAAGCCGACATGGCGATCGACGCGGCTGCCCTACGGCTTGACGCTGTCGTTCAAATGAAAAAGCTTGAGGCACGTGAGCCCCAGGTGCTCATCGAATTGCTGAAACGTGGCTGTGAAGTCGGAAGCTGACTGGATGGGGTAGCCGGCGGCGAAGATGTGACAGGTATCCAAACAAATCCCCAACTGCTCGGGTTGCTGAACTTGATCGAGAATCGCGCGGAGTTCCTCGAATCGGCTCCCAAGCGTGGTTCCCTGACCCGCTGTTGTTTCCAGCAGAATCATCACCTGGTAACCCTGGCATCGCCGGAGAATCTCAGAGAGCGCAGAAGCCACACGACGACAACCCACTGGCACACCGCTGCCCGTATGTGCTCCCGGATGGGTGACGAGGTAACTTAGTCCAAGGGCTTCGGCTCGCTCGATTTCCTGGTGGAACGCCTCGATCGAACGTTGCCAGAGTTCGTCCTTGGGGCTGGCCAGATTGATCAAGTACGAATCGTGCGCCGTAGGAAAGCGTAATCCCGAGTCCCGAAGTGTTCGCCGAAAGCGTTCAATTGCATCTGCAGAAAGTGGTGGGGCATTCCATTGATTCGCATTTTTGGTGAAGATTTGAACAGTATCGCAATGCAGATCGATTGCCGCAGTGATGGCGTGGTGAAGCCCACCAGCAACTGAGAGATGAGCGCCGAATATTGGCATCAGACTTAGCCCCCGCTACACGGTATCCAGAACAAGAATACGAGGCCCGTACTTTTTTCTTGCATCACACATCAACTTCGCGAGATAAATGAAGCGATCGCAATGTGTGTTTCTGTCCCATTTTCAGTTACTTCGAGGTGCCCTGTGACACATCTCCGTCTGGCCGCGTTGCTAATCGGTCTCATCGTCCTCGCCGGTGGTGTAACCGGACAAGATGCCAAGAAGGGCGATCCGCAGGCCCCGAAACAGAAAGATCCTCCCACCAAAGCGAAAGGCGTGTTGCCGAGCAGCTGGGGGAAGATTGGGCTTTCGGATGATCAGAAGCAAACTGTCTACAAAATCCAGAACAAATTCAACGACGAGATCAACAAGCTCGAGAACAAAATCGCTGAATTGAAAGCGACACGCGACAAAGAGATGAAGGGTGTGTTGACACAAGAGCAAAAGAAACGACTTGAAGATATCTTGCTCGGGAAGGACTAAACAAACCAAACACCTCTCGCCCACCAGCCCCGCCCGGTGGGCGATCAACTTTCCGTATCAAACTGAGAACACGACATGGGCCTCGACACGACAATCCGATTTCCTTCGGAGCTACTCCCGAGCTGGGAATCAATTCAGGAACGGCTTTGCAGGTGTTGTGACTCGGTGAGCATCAAGATGATCGATGGGATGCCAGCATTTCCCGATGAGATCCCGGACTCCGATTGGTGTGAACTACGACTTGGCACCCCAGCCGGGATGATCACACTACGGAAGCAACCAAGTAGCCTCTCCTGTGTTGTCTGGGGAAATGCGGATTCCCTTCTCGTGCAGGATTGGCATCGTGTCATCTGGGCGTGCGCCGCGGCTGGATATGGCCAAATTGAAACCCCGGCAGGCACACAGTCGGCCTCCGAGTTTGCATCACTGCACGGAATTCCAGATCGCTAACCCAGCAGAAGTGTTGAACTTATTGATTTGATGGAATCAGTTCCGACTCGATTCTGCATCCAGGATTGCCGATATTCCCGATACGGAGGGTGTCACTGGCCAGTTGATCTTGCCAGAGACAGGGTACATTCGGTAACTTCCGCAACCCCCGGGAATCGGGATCCGCGGCTCGCAGGGAAGAAGAGGCGCACCGTGACCGTCACCGTCCGGCAACTGGCGGAATGGGTTCGGGGTGAAGTCGTCGGGGACGGCGACCTACCGATCTCGAACGCCCGCACACTCACTGAGGCTCAACCGGGCGATATCACGTTCGTTGAGCACGAAAAACATCTTTACGCTTGGCACGCTTGCCACGCTTCGGCAGCAATTGTGCCGGGATCGGTCGACGTGCATGGTCGGCCCTTGATTCGGGTGTCCGATCCCTTGATGGCGTTTGCCCGCGTGGTTCAGAATCTAAGAGCCCGACCCGTGGAAGATGTTGGTCCTGCGATTCATCCAACCGCTCAGGTTCACCCGTTGGCTCGACTGGGTGCCGGTGTGAGTGTCGGGCCATTCGTGGTGGTCGGTGAAGGAACCGAAATTGGCCCACGAAGTTGCCTTCAATCGGGTGTGATCGTGGGTCGCTTTTGTCAGATCGGCGATGATGCCGTTCTCCATCCGCGAGTCGTGATTTATGACGACTGTAAGCTCGGCAACCGCGTCATGATTCATGCGAACGCCGTGATCGGTGCGGATGGCTTTGGTTACCGAACCCAAGCCGGGGAGCATATCAAGGTTCCGCAACTCGGCTCAGTCGAGATTGAAGACGATGTCGAGATTGGGGCTTGCTCAACGATCGATCGAGGCACATTCGGGCCAACCCGAATCGGAGCAGGTACCAAAATCGATAACCTTGTGATGATCGGCCACAACTGTCAGATTGGTCGTCACAACTTATTATGTAGCCAGGTCGGCATTGCAGGTTCTTGCACCACGGGAGATCACGTAGTCATGGCGGGTCAGGTGGGAATTGCCGACCATCTGAACATTGGCAAACAGGTTAAGATCCTTGGGAAAAGCGGTGTGCTGGGCCACGTGAAAGAGGGCGCGCACATCCTGGGTTTCCCCGCCAGAGCTCATAAGGATCAACTGCGGATGATGCTGGCGTTCGAGCGACTGCCTGCCCTCCGGCGAGATATGGCAGTCATCAAGAAACACCTGGGCCTCGAGGAAAGTTGAATGCAGCTTCTGCCTCGATGGTTAGGACAATCCACGCGGCCCGATCACTCACCTGGTCACAGTACTGAGGTGAAGCCAGTCGGGTTATTGGCCTGCGCGGGTCGCTTCCCGATCGTGTTCGCCGAGAAGGCACGCGAATGCGGAATTCCCGTCGTAGCGCTCGGTGTCGCAGGAATGGCAGACCCGATCCTGCAGACGCTTTGCCACGAGTTTCGTTGGTTGCATCGCGCTTCACTTGGCAAAATCATCAATACCTTTCATCGGGCTGGCGTTGAACGCTGGACAATGGCTGGGAAGTTTCACAAACATTTGTTGTACCAGCCCTGGCGCTGGTACCAGTTCCTGCCCGATTGGCGGATGGCCCGCTTTTACTACCTCCGAAAACGACGGGCCAACAACGACGACTCGCTGCTGCTGGGCCTGATCGATGAGTTCCGGGCACAAGGCCTGGAGTGCGTATCCGCCCTAGACCTTTGCCCGGAGTTACTCGTGCGCCAAGGAGTTCTAACCCAGCGGAAGCCGAATCGGCGCGAAGAACAGGATATTGCCTTTGGCTGGGAACTTGCACGGGAAATGGGCCGCCTGGATATCGGCCAAAGTGTGATGGTTCGTGAACGCGCAGTGCTCGCTGTGGAGGCAATCGAAGGAACCGACCGTGCGATCGAGCGGGCGGGACAGTTGTGTTCGAACTCCGGATTCGTTGTCGTCAAAGTGTCGAAGCCGGGGCAAGATCGACGGTTCGATGTTCCAACTGTCGGCAAGCAAACAATTGTTACCATGCATCAGGCTGGGGCTCGCGTTCTTGCCATCGAGGCCGGGCAAACAATACTACTCGATGAAGCCGAGACCATTGCATTGGCTGATTCCTATGGGATTGTGATCACTGCATTGCAGGACCCCGTTGCCCAATAGATCAGCATGAATCTCGGCAACTAAGCAGGTAGGAACTCAGGTTCTGGAAGTGGCGTGCTCCGCACATCAAGACTGATCACTTGATACTGGGTTCGAAAGCGCACCAAATGTTCGACCGCGTGTCGGCCAATTCTCAAGCGCTGCCTGTCTCCACAGGATCTGGTACTGTCTATAACATAAAAAGTGTCTTCTTCCGTAGCACGACCCGACCAGACTGGTAAGCCGGGATATGGGTTCGATCACATTCTTGTTGCCAAACCCATTACCTGTGGCGATCCAACAGTTGCTCCCGCACGCCTTCTTTGCTGCGGGTTATGATCAAGCACCGATCCCGGCCAGGATTCAAATCGATTACGAGAGTATTGGTGTGCACCGAGTGATCAACGAGAGTGGATACCTCTTGATGCCCTGGCCGGTGGGACAAGAAGAGACGGTTATCGTTTCCACTGCGACCATCCGTGAGCGTGAGGAGCCGTATCGATTGCTATTGGAGTTCGCGCGCGGCAAACTTAACGATGTTCGAAATCAAACCTATGAATGGCGAGAGATTGGGCTGCGAACACAGTCAGGCTTCGATCAGCGCCTTCGGGCGACCACTTTGCAATTCTGCCAGGCTGTCGTTGCGACGACTGCGGCCGAATCGGATGCCCTTGCAACAGAGGTAATTGAAGAGAGTTTTCAGCTTGCGGAACAGCTCGTCGACGAGTTTGTCAAGCAGATGTTTCTCACACGCCATCAGGAAGAAGGTCCACTCGATACCCGGTTCGCAGCACGTTCCACTCAGGGTTTTGGCTCGCAGAGTGGTGAGTACCACAAGGCGTTCAATGCTGCTCAGATTGGGATCTGTTGGCGGAAGTTGGAGCCCGAAGAGGGGCAGCAATACGACTGGACTGAAGTGGACAGTGCGATCCAAAACGCCAAGGCTACTGGTCTTGCA
>JBGTAO010000316.1:0-4074 GCA_041749835.1 Gemmata sp.
AGGTGCAACTCGTAAATGCTCACGGGCTTGTCGTGGGCGCTCTTCTCTTTGCGGTTCGCCATCCAGTCGGCATCGTTCCAGGTGTAGTTCAAATCCCATGTGACCGCGGCAGACTTTGGGGCGATCTCGCAGGTGAACGCAAAGGGATCGGTCTTCTCCGCAGTGAAGCCACCGGGCGCGGCGATGTGGTACTTGTAGCAAAGCCCCTGCTTGGCCCCAGGGATGAAGGCAGCCCACACACCGCTACTGCCTACCCGCTGCAACGGATGGCGGCCTTTGTCCCACGAATTGAAGTCGCCGATCACCGCGACGTAATCCGCGTTTGGTGCCCAGACGGCGAAGTGATACCCCGGCACACCGCCTGCACTCGTGGGGTGGGAACCGAACTTGTCGTACAGCCGCAGATGGCTGCCTTCGTTGAACAGATACAGGTCTTGCGGGCCGAACCACGGCTGATCCAGTGCCCGCGCACTTTCCGGAGCAGGATCGCTTCCGAACGGGAGGTATTTCGAGGTCGCGCCGGTCTGGCTCATGGGGCAGCTCACA
The DNA here is from genome assembly GCA_041749835.1 of Gemmata sp. Classification (GTDB taxonomy): domain Bacteria; phylum Planctomycetota; class Planctomycetia; order Gemmatales; family Gemmataceae; genus Gemmata. The sequence goes on from JBGTAO010000316.1 coordinate 547, forward strand.
CGGTGTCCACGAGAATGGAGAGATTAAAGGAAGAAGTAGCGGAAGTGCGGCCCAATCGCCAGGGACTCTTGGCGAATCGAATGTGTTGCGTGGAGAAATGCAGGGATTGTGCGGCTCACGCCACGGCTACGCCATGAATGAGGCCGTCCCAGGTTTGTTCCAGCACTGCCAGCGTGTTCGCCGGTGGTTCGGCGGTGGAGTAGGTCACACGAGCGTAGACGCGGCCAAAGTTCAAGAACACCTCGTCCAGATCGGGGAATTCCTGGCCCAATTGCGTGAGAAATTCGAGCGGTGTGTCGTTCGGGTTGCGGCCACGGTCGCGGTCCCAGGCCCAGGAATCGAGCGCCAGGAACGTGTACGCCACCAGGTCGCTGAGGTCGCGGTGATCGGCGCTCCCATCGGTGAAGGGGTTCGAGAACTGATGGAACGGTGGTGGCCGCACGGGGCCGAGTACTTCGGTGGCAACGGCTGCGCGCGTGCTCCGTGTGCCACCGCCCCAGAGGTTCGCCCACCAGTTCCGGATGGCGTCGAGTAGCCGTTGAGCCCACTGGGTGAAGGGTGCCAGGTAACGCAGGACAGCCAGAATCACCGCGATCACGATCAGGCACGCGACGATCGCAAAGACAATCCACTTCAAACCGCTCAGGATCTTCTCCAGCGCACCACCGAGTTGCAGGCTGGTCGAGCGACTACCGCGTGATGAGTCGGAATTGTTGGCGTCCTCTTCCGCTTGTTCCTGCTCCTGCCCCGAGGAGTTCGATTGCTCGTCCTCCGACTTGCCGTCCTTGGTGTCACCGGAATCCGACTCCTTACCGCCTTTGCTGCTGTCTTTGCCTTTCCCATTCTTTCCGTTGCCACTCTTGCCGCTGCCACCTTTGCCTTCCTGGCCTTTGCCACCGCTCCCTTTCTCGCCCTTCCTGCCGCCGCCGGCTTTGCCACCCTTGGCGCTGCCCGTGCCGTCGCCGGCCTTGGTCTTCTCGCCACCCGCACCATCTCCTTTGCCGGCGGTGCTCTTGCTTATGGAATAACGGGAAGCCTCGCGATCCGACTTGCCAGCGCGGGTGATGCCGAACCAGGGAACTTCCGAGTGCGGCCGCGGGAGGAACGCGCCCAGGGTCAGAAACACGGCGATCATCAACGCACCCAGGCCGAGCCAACTCGCCGTCATGGCACCGGGGATGCTCGCCTTCCGCTGTCGGAGATAGCGCCGCAATCCCAGCAAACTGGTGGTGACGAGTAAGGCCAGCGCACTGCCCACATAGACGAGCATTTGCAGGAACGTGGCCTGCCGCCGTTTGTCGTCGCCGGGGTCGATCAGCGATTGCCCCAATGCGAACAGTGGCAGCGCCGCCAGCGCGAAGTAGATCACCCACACACCCGGTGTGTGGCCGCTCTTCTGCTGATCGGTTCGGTACTTCTTGTACCGGTCGATCCAGTCCCAAAGGCGCGATTCCGGTTGAGCCTTCTTCTTCTTGCCTTTCCCGCGCCGGGCTTTTGTGGTGGTCGCATTCGTGCGGTCGGTGCGGGGTGTGGGCTCGATTCTTGGTGCCGGTGGCCGGCTTGTCGCCGTGTCGCTTTCTAGCCCCGTGGCCGAGAGTAACCCCCGCCCCGCGCCCTTGCGCTTCTCGTCGATGTGCGTGCAATCCCACGTCAGCTTGTGAGCACTCCACCAGATCAGCAGCATCAAGCCGAGGTTCACCAGCCAACCGAACGACGCCAACCAGCCTCCACCGGGGTATTCGACATACGTCAGCAACGCAATGTACGTGGCGACGCCCAATACTAAGCCGTAGAGCGAGGCACGGCTGGCATCGCTCTCGATGGCGATCCGGGCGACCAGTACCGCACCGAGCACGAAGAAGAAGAGCGTGTAGAGCAACTTGCCCGAATACTTCCCCGCGTAGAGCACTTCCACCAGGAAGAAGACGAGGCTGCCCACCATGAGCATGATCAGCACCGGGCTCAGCGCGGTCACCACATAGTCGGTGATGGTCGGCGATTCGCGGCTCGTGGCCATTCACATCCTCAAGGCAAGTTCCAAGCCCACACGGTTGCAGTGCGTGCGCTGTGGTTCAGCATATGACGTTTTTCGCACCACTCGGTTTCGTCTGCGCTTGCGATGTGCCGCCAGATCTTGCAAGATAACAAGAACCTACCTCTCGCCTCCGCCGAGCCTTCCGCATGCGCATCTCCATTTGTACCACGATCGTCCTGCTTCTGGGAACAACCGCGATTCGAGCCGAGGAACCGATCGATCACGACTTCTTCGAGAAGAAGGTACGCCCGTTGCTGGTTCAGCACTGTGTGGATTGCCACGGCCCCAAGAAGCAAAAGGGTGGCCTGAGGCTCGACTCGAAAGCCACGTTCAGCACCGGGGGCGATACCGGCGCACCGGTCGTTGCGGGCAACCCGGACAAGAGCCTGCTGATCGATGTGGTGCGCTATACCGGCGACATCAAGATGCCACCCAAGGGCAAGCTCAGCGATGCGGAGATTGCCACGCTGACAACATGGGTGAAAGGTGGTGCCCCATGGCCCGCCGACATGGCGGCTGGCACCACCACAGGCGAGGTCTTTGATCTCGCTGCTCGTGCGAAAGCACATTGGTCGTTTCAGCTCATCGAACGCCCGCGTGTTCCCAACATCACGGGTTGGAAGTCTGAGCCGGGTACGGCGATCGATCGCTTCTTGCTGCACGAGCTGAATGACAACGGGCTGTCATTCGCGCCGCCGGCCGATAAGCGCACGCTGCTCCGCCGAGTCACGTTTGATCTGATCGGGTTGCCGCCCACGCCCGAAGAGATTACCGCATTCCTGGCCGACGATTCACCCGATGCCTACGCGAAGGTGGTCGAGAGGTTGCTGGCGAGCCCACACTATGGCGAACGCTGGGGCCGCCACTGGCTCGATCTGGTGCGCTACGCCGAGACGCATGGCCACGAATTCGATTTCGAGATTCCCGACGCCTGGCGCTACCGTGATTACGTTGTGCGAGCCTTGCAAGCCGATCTTCCGTTTAACCAGTTTCTGACGGAACACATCGCCGGCGATCTCCTCCCGAAGCCGCGCCGCAATCCGAAAGATGGCACGAACGACTCGCTTGTCGCAACGGGCTTTTGGTGGCTTGGCGAGGCGAAGCACTCACCGGTCGATTCGCGTGCGGAACAGGCCGATCGGATCGACAACCAGATCGATGTGTTCGGGAAAGCCGTGCTGGGGCTCACCGTGGCCTGTGCCCGCTGCCACGATCACAAGTTCGACCCCATTGCTACCCAGGACTACTACGCGCTCTTCGGCGTGCTCACCAGCTCACGCTACCAACGGGCGGACATCGACGACCCCGCCGCAGCGGAGAAGATCCTGGACGCGATGATCGACCTCGGCGGCGACCCGGCGAAGCGATCGATCCTGCCGCGCGGCCCCGAGACGCCGTGGCAGAAGAAAGCCGAATTGTTCGAGGACTTCGGCCACGGCTGGCGCGCCCGCTGGGATGCCAGCGGCCTCGGGTTGCGGTCCCGGGTCGGCGAT
>JBGTAO010000317.1:0-10680 GCA_041749835.1 Gemmata sp.
CATTGGTACGAAAAACAATTGGAATCACCGCTTGACTTAAGAGATAAGTTGACAACCAACTGACACCAATTTTCCATTGAAGTGGAAAAATATCGTGAAGCCAACTTACTCGATTCATGTCAACTGTCTTGATCCAGAGTCTTGTCAACTGGCTACCGAAATAGATTGCAAGGAAGATGAACTGGTATATTACCACAAACACTAAACCCAACGGAGATGCCAGTAATCCGTAATTCAATACCAATAATCCTGCATATGCGACCGAGTGAATGATCCCGGCCCATAATTTCATGAGCGCGACCTGGCGTATCCGACCCATCCCAATCAGAACGCTTAACGAAATATTGAGGGGCATGGTTACTGCGGTTGCGAGCGCTACCAAACTCCAGGAAAGCCTCGCATATCGAACACCAGTTCCCCCACTACCAAGAATAAACCAGCCTAGCGGCAACATCACTAATGCAAAAACCACGGCAATTATGGAATAGATCAGCAACGTACTCTGGAAAATCGACGCGATGCGAACTGAGTTCGGTTGATCATCACGACCAAGCGAGTGCACATTATTGTCATTAGCCCCATACTCAAGGCCAACTTTATGGATGATCGCGTTACCTATTCCCATCTCGAATAATGTTTTCACTCCTACCAGCCCAAGAATCGAATAATAGTAACCTTGTTCTTCAATACTCAGATAACGAACTGTCAACACTAATAATAACGGGCGGGAAATAAAAAGATAACCCTGTGCACTTAGTGTGTAGGCAATGGCTCCATCGATACCTAAACGGCGGAGCCAAAACCGAACATTTTGGAACAACGTTTTCAATGCTGTTGCTTAGTAGATTGTTACTGAGTGTGTTCGAGGAGTTTGATCGATCACTAGTGAGCCAGAAGCTTACCTTGATTCCGTAGGATACAGGCAGTGAGGGAGAATTTCGAACGATTCTCTGCTAGTCGGTCCCGTATCCTGACATCTTCGCGGACCTCGAGCAGCGACGACGGAAGAGTCTCGGAGAGAGCACATCATGTAAATATTCTACTTAATGATAGCATATCAGACCAAGCCTTGATATGAGCTGGGCGATACGCGAGGATGCTGTAAGGGTTTATTCGAACAAGGGATAGAAAAGACGATTAGGAACCGTGGCGGATCGCTATGTGGCCTTTTTACCACTTAGTTCGCCCGATTCGTATTTTGGGCGCTGTTCGGAGTCTGTCGACGACTGCTGTCGTATCGCGGACGTATATCGTATTGTTTCCAGTCTGTTCAGGTTCCGCCTCAAGCCCACGAAGCGGAATCAATATTCGTTGAATTGGGTCGTAGGAATATGGCAGAAACCCCGCATCGGCAAGTATTTGCTCGATCTCGATGAGTTTTGGTAGTTTCCAGTTTTGCTTGCGGAATGTTTCGACAACGAGTGCGAGCAGCGGCTTCGATGTTAGGGTGCGAGCCGCACCTCGAATTGCTTCCAGTTCGTACCCCTCCAGGTCGAGTTTGATCATCGTGGGACCTGCAGGGACCAGTTGATCAAGAGTCACAGTTGGCACTTCAAACCCACCAGCATCGATGACCTTGTTGACCGCATCCCGTTCGATCGTCATTTGCACCGTCCCTCGTGATGCCGCAAGGGCCGCCTGGACCAACTTCACACTGCCTGCGAACTGATTTATGCCGACTTGTCTTTCCAGGACGGAGAACGTGCTCGGGACAGGTTCTACGGATACGACGTCCGCTCCGGTCGAACCGGCCAGCACGGACCAAGCTCCAATATTGGCTCCTCCATCCACAAACACGTCACCGGATCGGAGGAGGTGGAGAGCGAACAGCATCTCATCTGGGTCTGGTAACCGAAGATACCACACGGCAGTGCTGCTAGTTCGTTTTGGGTATACCAAGAGTTGCGTGCCGTTGACGAACGAAATTCGCATGGGTTCCTGGGTGAGCCTGCGGCGGAATTGCCACCACACGATCCGCGAGGCTGCTCGAATTGGTTCCCGACTGGCGATAAGATTGTTACGGACTGCTGACCAAATCCGGCAAACTTGCTGAAGCATCTTTATCTCACCGCCATTGGTTCCCACAAAATAACTGGCATAAAACTCAATGAACTACACCGCGGAATATCATGCTGCTCGCCTCGCATTGAGCGAAGTGACGACCAATCCGCTTCCCGACCGTCTACAACTCGTCAGCCCAAGTTGCCACATGTACGTGCATTGGCCGTCACGACATCGTTCGTCGTCGCCAGAAATCGTTGCAAAGACTGTTGTAGCAACCACGGGTATCGCACTAGAGTCGGGCTTGGAGATTGTCTTGATACCGCTTTGCGTAGGCTATCCATAAGAACTCGGATCGCTTATCCCCAAGATGATCTCGGCCCGCCGCATCCCGAGGATGGCACCGTTCAGGTAGACGTTCTCGCGGCCTGTCAGCTCGGGGTGGAAGCCTGTGCCCACCTCCAGCAAACTTCCCACTCGGCCGTAGATGTCTGCCCCGCCCTCGGTTGGCCCAGTAATCCGCGACAGGATCTTCAGGAGCGTACTCTTGCCCGGCCCATTGCGGCCGATGATCCCCACCACCTCGCCACGCTTCACCTCGAACGACACGTCCTTTAGCGCCCAGAACGGCGGACGCGATTCGGCACGCCTGGCTCGATTAAAAAGCCCGCGAACGGAGGTCCACTTCTTAATCTGGTCGGCGAAGGTGTGGTAACGCTCCTGCTGCGCACCCAGATGGTATTGCTTGCCCAGGTCCTTGACTCGAATCGCAACATCACTCATGAATCACACCACATCCGCGAAGGGCCTTTCCATCAGCTTGAAGTCGTTCATCCCCCACTCGACAAACGACCTGAAAGAACTCAAACTTACTTGACAGGAACGGAATCCTTAAACGCAAGCTTTTTGGACGGCAAACATCAACTCGTCACCATCAAGACTTGTGATTAGCTGGTTTGTCGAGCGATCCCATTGTGCAATCTGATCAATAGGATGCGGCGAGGAGGTAATGATGAGCGGTATACCGGAAAAACAATTTCGTAGATACTCGTCGTCGATAAGTTGCGGATGCACCAATCCCCATAGCTTATGCCAGGCTCGAAAGTCGCGATTGCGAAGTGGAGCAGACCCGTTGGGGGTGAATGCGATGAAAAGCCCACCTGGCTTTAAAGATCGCATTCCCAGTTCGATCATGTCGGATACGGAAGGAAAGTGCTCGATTACATGAGCCGAGAAGAATATGTCGTAGAGTCCATGATCTGAGTGTGTGAGGGGTGGCATACGAACGCCAAGCTTTGAACGAGCGTACTCTGCCCTTCTTTGCGAAATTTCAAACGCATCAACGATGAATCCTGCCTGTGCGAATTGGTAACTGCCATATCCCCACGAACAGCCAAAATCAAACAGTTTGGCACCGGCTTCGACACCCAGCGATCGGAGAATCGCGATGTAACCGTTGTAGTTCTTCTCATGGCCTGCAAACCGCGATGCCATAAGTGCCACAAGCTCTTGATCGGACGGCATGTCTGTCGTAAATCCTTGCTCATAATCCGACTGGTAAAATGTTTGATTTTCTGAAATCGAGGTTGTAGGTGTGCGGAAAAGCAATTTGCACGCTCCGCAACGACGTAAGGAAGTAACCAGCCATTTTCAGTCTACCGGTGAAGAGCGAATGTCACCACAAGAGGGACATGCGTAACCTTTCCCAAGCAATGCCTTGATGGCACTCGAACGAAAATATCGCAACTTATTAGTCAAGGAATTTGACATCAGAATTGCCTTGGAACAGTGATGAGGAATCACACCACGTCCGCGAATGTCTTTTCCATCCGCTTGAAGTAGTACATCCCCCCGCTGAGCAGAACCAACACCACGGTGGCGGAGACCGCCATCAACCCCCAACTTGGGGCCTCGGTGCCCAGCAAGGCCCAGCGAGTCCCCTCAATCACCCCAGCCATCGGGTTCAGACCATAGAGTGCGCGGAACTGCTCGGGCACAATGCTAGTTGGGTACGCCACCGGGCTGGCAAACAACCAGAACTGCGTCAGAAACGGGATGGTGTAGCGGATGTCGCGGTATTGCACGTTCAGTGCACTCAGCCAGAGCCCCACCGCTAACGCAGTGAGGATTGCAAACAACACAAACACTGGTAGGGCGAAGATCGCCACGGTAGGGACATCCCCAAAGATCGCCATGCCGATCAGCACCAGCACGAGCGCAACGAGGAAGTCGACCAAGCCGGATAGCACCGACGCCACCGGTATAATCAGCCGAGGGAAGTAGACCTTGGTGATCAACCGTTGCTCGGCTACCAGGCTGTTACTCGATTGTGTGAGAGCGTACGCAAACAGTTGCCAGGGAAGGAGGCCGACCAGTACGAACAACGCATACGGCTGACCATACGACGGCATCTTGCCAAGCTTTCGGAAGAAGATCGCAAACACCGCCATCGTGGCGAGCGGTTGCAGCACCGCCCACGCGACTCAAAGAGCAGTCTGCTTGTAGCGAAGCTTGATGTCGTGGAGCGTGAGGAAGAATAGCAATTCTCGGTAACGCCAGATCTCGGCGAGGTTAACCGCACGCCACCCCCCACTCGGACGAATCAGGGTCACTTCTGGCGGGGGAACCGATGCACTTTCACTTGTCGAGGCAAGAGCAGAGGTGCTCATGCCATCTGTTTGTGGTGTCGTGTCGAGATTGGTCGACGGTATCAGGAGAAGCCAGACCTTCCGAAAGCACTATCAAGTGCTGATATTGGGAATATTACTAAGCTGATGTCATGGCAGACCAGATTGGAATCTATACAAGCAAAGATAAATTATATAGCTCGTCGGCCGCTCAAATCCGCTCTCGCAGTGCGGCTTCATATCTCTGACCGTATGCCGCCCATGACAGGTGCTCCCGTCCGGAACCGAGGTGATCCCGTAGCCCGACATCTTTGCGGGCATCGAGCAACGATTCCTTCATTGCGTCGGCGAGCGATACTGCATTATCGGCGGGTACAACTCGAACGGATCGCGGATCCGGGAGCATCTCCGCCAGGTCGGCTCCTCCTGTGCGATCTGTACATACCAGGCGGAGACCACACGCAAGTGCCTGCGGCTGCACTGTGGCCAATCCTTCTTCCCGACTGGCCATGGCAAACACATGGGCCCGCTTGTAGATCTCCGGTAGTCGAGACTGGTCCACTTTCGGCACCTGCTCGAACCAGAGACCAGATGGCAACGGGCAATCCGTGACAGGCCCAACATGCATCAACTTCACCCCGGGCAACATCTGCCACGCCGCAGTCAGCACATCGCAGCCCTTCCGTAACGACCAGGCTCCAGCCGTGATGACCGTGGGTGGGTCGCTTGGGGGAGCCGGGGTGGGAACGAACATGCTCAAATTGACCCCGAGCGGGTTCCGCACCAGCTTGTTGGGTGAAAACCCTTGCTCCAGGAAGCTCTCCTCGCAGTGGCGGGACAATACCGAAACAACGTCGGCCTGGGCGTAGTCAGCTTCCTCACGCTTGACTTGATAGTCCTTCACCCGGTCGGCGCCGGGAATTGCGTCTAGAATCGCTTTCTGAGACCGAATGTGGCGGCTCCCCCGTTCGATCCAGACCTTTGCTCCCCATTTCCGCCGCACCGCAGCACCGACCCGATTGCACATACCAGACATGCCGATGAAGACGTCACAGGGCTCGACCATCGAGACGCCAACCCGATCATATGCCTCCAGCAAGTGCCGATTGGTCCATTCCGCGAACCGTGTACCTCGGCTCACACGGGCCGCCGCGAACCACTGTCCAAGGTAGGGGAGAAGCCAGCGATTGCACTTGCTGGGTAATCCGAACTTCCGCGTCCGCCACGGTGGCACCCAGGAGTAAAACGCGACGTCATGACCTCTGACAGCTAACTCACGCGCGAGATCACACACGTGGAATCGGCCGGACGTGAAGATCGCGATATGCAGCGGGGGGGGCATCAGGCCTTGGCGGACAAGTGAGGGATGAAAAGAATACTCATGGAAAGCAAACTTGTTATTGTTGCATGGCTTCGCCATCGTGGGTTACATCTTCCGATGCCCACCAAATTGCATTTGCACCGTGTGGCCTCGCCACTCCGGGATATCAACAGCTCCGCAAACTACCGCCCGCAAGCGACTGGGGGCCACGGCCCCCGTCTGCCACTACATCTGAGACCACCAGCTTATACTTCGAGCGGCTTGATCATCCAGCGTTCGACCAGAACCGAGACGCCGCGGCCGAGCATGCTAATCTCCACACACACCCGGAGTTCACCACCGTCTTCGAGGACACGCCCTTCAACGCCAGCGTATGTTCCTTCCACAATCAGGACCCGGCTCCCCTTCACGAGGGAGTCTTCGGGTCGCAAGCTCTCACCGCCACCGAGCAGGTGATGCACCGAAGCGAGTTCCCGACCGAGTACGTCTTGATCGGCAGCGGGCACTTCGCGGACCACCAAGTTAGTCGCAAAAGCGACATCCCGGGTTCCGTGATCACCGACCGTGAACACATAACCGGGAAAGAGTGGCAGCCAGGACTGAAAGCGTCGGCCATTCTTCCGCCAGGTCTGCGTATAGAGTGGCAGGAAGTAAGGTGTCTCCGACTTCTTCAGGAGGCGTGCGAACGCTTTCTCAGACCGCGGGCGTGTCTGGAATACCCACCAGCGACGGCTCTGAAGGTCAAGTGTGGTGAACAGGTCGTTCGGATAAGCGATCGGCTCAGGAGCGAGCAACGGCATGGAAACCCTCACATTACCAAGTACCCGCGGAACATTGCGAATCCGATCCCGGGTGTGCTCCCGTGTCGAAGCGTTCATCTTAGCTCGTCGGGAACCATCCGCAATTCACAACTTTGTCCAGCATCGCCTTCAGCAGTGTATGACTAACCCTCAATATCTCCTCGTTTACCTACCAATTGCGAGCCCAAGCTTACTCCACAGAACCATCGCGTAAAGCCTCCCGATACCACATCTTGCGGGCACCCCACTGTTCTGCGTCCGTGCGATCCACCCAGCCGGCACGATCCTGGTAACTGGCGTTCCCGTCAACTTGAGTTTTCTACACCAGATGCGGGCTTTCCGAGTGAAAATTACATGAAAGAGCCGTTCGGTACACCGATTTTGTGAAGCGGAACGAAACGCGAGAACTGCTCCTGAACAATCTGCGAGCCACGTGGGGTGAAGCGGAGCGTAATACTATCGCCCCAAGGGCCCAACAACCCGTGCCAATGCAAAAAGCTCTGCTAGTGCATGACCTGCAGAGCCCGCGAAGTTGGGGATCTAGGATTCGAACCTAGACTAACTGAGTCAGAGTCAGAACATATCGCAATTCAAGGCCATAATCCACAACGCGTTACGCGATCTGACGCAACCGGGTGCAGTGCCGGGTGCAGTGACCAGCAAGGCGAAGGGGGCATCCCCGACGCCGACTTGGCCGCGATCGTGGCCGCCTGGCCGACGCTGCCCCAGGCTCTGCGATTGGCTGTCCTGGCCATTGTGCGAATGGCAATTACCGCGAACACGCCAGACACGCCGACCAAGCTCGAGGGTGGGTAGGGAGTGCAGAACTTTTGACTTTCTCGCGCCCAGACCGCAGGGGTAATCACGCACAAATTGTCACGGGTTTTCCGCAAAGCAAATGCCACCGGCGTCGGGGTGGGGTTATGCGACAAGCTGCAGAGCGGCCCCCGCTGGTGCGATGGTCGAACTGAAGGCCGTCGTCGCGGACCTGAAGCAAATGTTGAAGTTGCTCGGTGCGACGATTGGGAAGTAGAATAGGGCAACCCGAGGACTGACCATGAACACCATCCGCATCCGCAAAACGATCGAATCCGAGACGCTGACACTGCCGGAGCTTCGCGCGTTCATTGGCCACACAGTCGAGATTGTGATTGAAGAATCGCCACCCGCGCCGTCGGGATTCGTTCCCGGCACGGGAGACTGGAATGCCCTCACCCGAGCCGCCGCCGCGCTCCGCTACACGTATGACTTCGAAGCACAGATCGATCAAGATGCTTGCGATCGGCAAGACATGCGAAAGATGCAGGAGCGCATGAAGTGATCCTCGTTGACACCGGTGTCCTCATCGATGTCATTCGCACCGGCGATCCGAAACTCATTGGTCTTCTCCAGAACCATGCGGGAGCGGTTTGTGGGGTGGTGCGTGCCGAGTTGCTCCACGGAGTTCGCTCGCCCGCCGACCGACAGCAAACGCTGATATTGCTCGCCACGCTCGGCAGCCTTCCGACGCCTGAGCCTGTCTGGGACCACGTTGGGGATAACCTTCAGACACTCCGTTCCCACGGTGTGACACTCCCGTTCGCCGACGCCATTCTTGCGACCGTCGCCATCGTCCACAACCTTGAACTCTGGACCCGCGACGCTCACTTCACGCTGATCCAGAAACACTTGCCCGCGCTCAAACTCTTCCAGGAACCGCCGTGATGAACGAAGTGCCCGAGGGGCGGGCGTGTTGCACAATGCAGCGGATAAAAGGGAGAGAAGCGACTGGCCGGGAATTCTCGCCGAGATCCTGGCGATAGTAGGGCCGTTGTGGCTTCTCGCCCCGATGAACACCACGCTATGTGCGACTACGCCGCCCGGTACACTTGTTCGTTCCCATTCCGCGACAGGACCGTTCCATGAAAGGCTCGAAGCCGTCCAGTAACCCCCACGATTTGACTTTGGCACAGCAAAACGCGGTCGATCTGCTCGCCGCCGGGAAGAACGACACCGAGACGGCCGACGCCCTCAAGCTGAACCGTGTCACGGTCACACACTGGGGCGGCCCTACTCCCCGGAGTTTCGCGCCGCACTGGCGGACCAGCGGTCGGCGATCTGGGGTGTGTCGGCCGATCGATTGCGCGCACTCTTGTCGAAAGCGCTCGACGCACTTGCCGAAGCCTTGGAACACGGTGACGACAAGGCTACCGTCGCCCTGGTCGTGCTGAAGCTAGCCGGGCCGCTCCCCCTCGTCCCGACCGAACCGACCGATCCGGAAGACATCCTTCGGTACGATGTGGAACGCGAACGGGACCGCATCACGTCCGTTGCACAGCCGTGGCATCCGGTTCAACAGTATCTCACCGATCCGAAGGGGCTGGTGCAGCGCAACGAGTACGACGGGCTGGGGCGGACAACGAAGACGATCGAGAATTCTGTGAACGGGACGGTGAGCGATAGCGACGACAAGACAACGACGTATGCGTACAACGCGGCGGGGATGACGAGCCTGACGGCACAGCTGACAGGGGGTGGTGGTCAGACCACGCAGTGGGTGTACGGAGTGACAACCGGCGGTGGCAGTGCGATCACTTCCAACGATGTGGTGGGCGTGACGCAGTGGCCCGACCCCTCGACCGGTGCGGCCAGCGGCTCGGAGCAGGAGACGGTGACGGTCAACGCGCTGGGGCAACCGCTGACGGTCACCGATCGCAATGGCAGTGTGCACACGTTGACGTATGACGTGCTGGGGCGGGTGACGGTGGACACGGTGACGACGCTGGGCAGCGGGGTGGATGGCAGCGTGCGGCGGATCGAGACGGCCTACGATGGCCAGGGGAACGCTTATCTCATCACCAGTTACAGCGCGACCAGCGGTGGCAGCATTGTGCATCAGGTGCAGCGGGCCTTCAATGGCCTGGGGCAGTTGATCACCGAGTGGCAACAACGCGGTGCGGCGGTGAACACGAGCACCAGCCCCAAGGTGCAGTACGCCTACTCCGGGCATTGTTGGCGGAACGTCAGACGAGTTGCCGCAACCCCTTGAAATGCAACAACCCGGTGCCTCTCAGCACCGGGTTGCATCGCGTTGCACGGAAGTTGGGGATCTAGGATTCGAACCTAGACTAACTGAGTCAGAGTCAGAACAACTCGCAACAGAAGACCATACCTCGAAACAACTTATAGCTTTCCCGCCTGCCAGCTGTACCACGGGGCGTACCCGGAAGAGAAGTGAAGTGGACGCCGAGGACGCCGAACTGGCCGCGATCGTCGCCGCCTGGCCACAACTGCCCGAATCGCTCCGATCGGCAATCCTGGCGATTGTCGCCACCGCGAAACGATGACGAAGCCGATCCACCCAGCAGGCACAACCTGCGTCAGACTCTTGGCTGAGCTTCGGCGTGTCACCCGCGCTCCCTGGGGGTTCCGCATGATCCTTCTGGCAGCCTACACCATGGCCATCAGTGGCATTGCACTCGGCGTCTTCCTGGCTGGCCTGCTCGATGATGTGTTCGGCTTCTGGTGGCCCCGGCCCCGGATGTGATGTGATCAAAGGGAACTGGGTTGGCTTCACCCGCTGGTGCTGGGGGAACCTTGCCACGCCTGCACCCAGGGTGTGAGCACCTGGAGCACGCGCCGGAACGACACCTGCCCATCGGCATCGGCGACTTCCCCGAACTGCTCGAAGCCGGGAACCACATCTTCCCCGGTTTCCCCCCGCCAGACCCGGGCCACCAGTTCCTGGATCGCCGGGCCGAGCAGACTCACGCGACCCTCGAAGTGGAGCTGCTCGCACCGATCGCGGAACCGCTGCGGCAGACGCTCCAGGTCGTTCACCGTGAAGACCACGACCACCCGGGCGGGCAACGGCTCGAGCGCATCGCACCACGTCAACGCCGCTCCCGGTGTCATCCCTTCGGCCTCATTGACCACCAGCACGCGCCAGCCC
>JBGTAO010000318.1:0-4939 GCA_041749835.1 Gemmata sp.
GCTGCAGGCCAGCCTCACGGCGAACCCGCTGGATGTGTCGCTGCCGGGTCGCCAGCACAGCCGGGGCCGCCTCCACCCCGCGACGCAGATCCTTCGGCAAATCTCGGCCATCTTCGCCGACCTCGGCTTCCAGATCTACCGCACACGCGAAGTCGAAACCGATGAGTTGAACTTCGAGTTCCTCAACATGCCGGCGCACCACCCCGCCCGCGACATGTGGGACACCTTCTTCACCACCACGCCCGGGGTTGTGCTCCGCACGCACACGAGCCCGGGGCAGATCCACGTGATGCGCGAAGCCGCCGGCAAGCCCATCCGCGTGATCCTTCCGGGGATGTGTTATCGCAATGAGGCGATCAGCACCCGCAGCGAGATCCAGTTCTACCAGGTGGAAGGGCTCGTGATCGGCGAAGGGGTCACGATGGCCGACCTGAAAGGAACAATTACCGCGTTCGCCCGACGGATGTTCGGCCCGGAACGGCAGGTGCGAATTCGCAGCAGTTACTTCCCGTTCACCGAGCCGAGTATCGAGGTCGATATCGACTGGCCGCAGGACGACCCCAACCGCGATCGCCTCACGAAGGGAACCGGTTGGCTCGAGATTCTTGGCGCGGGAATGGTTCACCCGAACGTACTGAAAGCGGGGGGCTACGATCCGGCCAAAGTGACGGGCTTCGCCTTCGGCATGGGGCCGCAACGCATGCTGATGCTCAAGCACGCGATCGACGACATCCGCCTATTCTGGCAGAACGATCTGAGGTTTTTGAGCCAATTTTAGTTGCAAATATTATCAATTGAGCTCTCACGGGAACTGGCAATTCAGACGAACAAATGAATCGGGGTTATCCTTGTAGTAGGGATGATAAGCATTAGATGCATTTTTCTTGTAGCACTCCCGAAATTACTCTGTTACGATCACAAAACCGAGTTGTTTTGGAAACAAGTGCACATTGAGCGACTGAGTGATTGCGAACATTTGCTCCACTCGGGTCGGGGAACGGAAAGCTCAAACGAGCCCTGAATCGCTCGATTTACACATTTCGTCCTCTCGCGTTTGGCTCTTCACTTTTTAAAGGAGTTCGCCCAACATGATGCGACTCGTATCGGCAGCAGCAGCCATACTACTCGCTGCCAGCCCCCTATTTGCCAGCCCGGTCCAGTACATCGACACAACAGTTGGTGGTCCCACTTGGAACCGGCCAGTTGGTGGAGACCCACCGACCCCACCGACGTCAGGAGTTGGCACGAGTGTTCCTTATCAGGTTCAGCCTTTCTACGTATCAGCCAGTGGGAATTATGACTTTCTATCGGTTGGGACTAATCCCGCCGGTTGGGACAATTACTTGTTTCTGTATCAGGGTCAGTTTGATCCAAACGACCAATTTAATGGCGTAATCATTGGTAATGATGATTTTCCTGGTATTGGCCAAGCTGGGTTTGACGGTGTGCCACTCACCGCAGGAACTCAGTACTTCCTGGTGACGAGTGGCTTCTCGAATTTTGATGAAGGACAGTTCACCAATACCATTACTGGTTCCGGGAATAACACGGCAATTCTTGGTCTGATTCCGCAGAACACAGTGCCAGAGCCCGCAACAATGGCGGTTTTTGGCGGGATGGCTCTGGCGGGAATGTTTGGGTACCGTCGACGCAAGGCGGCCCGAGCCTGATTCGCGGTAGGAATGGTACGGATCGGAATAGTACGGATCGGGGGAGTTGTTCTCCCACTCCCTCGATCCCACTTCTTGGCGGATTCGTTAGCGACCTTTCCAGTGAAACTTGCACTAGTCGCGCGGCCGCGGGCTCTTCTCGGCTCCCAGCTTTCGGAACGAGCCCCAGAAGCGATCGACATTGCGCGAACGCCCGATCTCTTCTGGGCCAGCCACCATGAGTCCGAACATCTGATCGCCCACAATGAAGAGGCGAACGCGGATGTTGCCGGACTCCTGCGAGTTCGGGATTTCGGTTGTCATGCTCAACTCTTTACCGTCAATCCCATTCGCCTTGAAGTCACGATCCGGGTTGGCCATCACCTTCACCATCCCTGCCACTTCGGCGATCAAGGACTTGCGTGCCGTTTGCAGAGCATCTTCCGCGTCTTTGCCTTCCAGCTTCCCAGGGAGCGGTGTCACGGCCAGCATGTACATCGATTTCTCGTCATCATGCGGTGCAACGAAGAAAGTCGTGAGTGCCGGCCCGCCGACACCATCGATATTGCGGGTCCACTCCTCGATGTGCCCCGGCATCTCCACGCTGAACCCGAAGCTCTTGTTGGTGTGCCGTTCCCAGCGGCTGCGCCGCAGCGTGAACGTCTCGGCAGGAACTCCTGCCTTGGTCGCGAAGTCGGCGGGGCGGGAACCGCCAATGCTCACACACATCACCAGATCGTCGCCATCGATCTTGTAAATCCCTTTGAGAGCGCCTCCCTTCATTTTCAGGTCAATCGTCTTGGGCGATTTGGTCGAATCGATGGAATAGTTGAAGTCGATATTCTGAAAACCGCGTTCCCGCAGCACCGCCTTGTCCTTGGTGAACGTGAAGGTGTTCCCCTTGTAGTTCTTATCGGGTTCGGGTCGCCCACCGGTTTCCAGGCCAACAATCGACCAGACACCCACGAAGAGTTCCTGATCCGTCTTTGTGGTGCTCGGACTTTGATCGGGCGGTTGTGCACGAGTGGCATTTGCGAGAGCAACCAGAACGATAGCCAACACAAGAGTTCGCACGCGAAGACTCCCCGATCCTGGTGATCCGCTGACTTCTGCTGGTAACCGGTGGGCTTCCCCGGGACCGCGGTCGTCCCGACCGCTCTTTCGCTCGGAACCGGAGTTTCCCCGGGACCGCGGTCGTCCCGACCGCTCTTTCGCCCGGAACCGGAGGGCTCACGCCCTCCGCTCGCCAAATCCAGCCGCTTGCCAAATCCAGACGCTTGCCAAATCCAGACGAATCAGCGCTTCGCTGGCTGCTTCTCCAGTAATCCCCGCGACTTCATCCAGTCCGTGAGGCGTTCCGGCCAGGTCGCCACGGACTTCTCGCCACCCGTCCATTTGGGATCGCGGCCCAGGCCCACGCCGTGTTTGCCCTTCTCGTAGATGTGCATCTCGATCGGTACGCCCGCTTTCTTACACGCGAGGTAGAAGCTCAGGGCATTCTCGGCTGCGACCACGGTATCGGCGCTTGTGTGGAAGATGAACGTGGGTGGCGTCTCTTTGGTCACCTGCTTGTCGTTGGACATCAGTTCCACCAATTTGGCATCGGGTTGATCGCCCAGCAGGTTCTTCTTCGATCCGCCATGTGTGACACCGTCTTGCATCGAGATCACCGGGTAGGCCAGGATAGCGAAATCGGGCCGACAACTGAGCTTGTCGATGGCATCGCCGGTCGCTTCGCCCGCATCGAAGTGCGTGGCAGCCGAACTGGCGAGGTGCCCGCCGGCGGAGAAGCCCCAGATACCGATTCGCTGCGGATCGATGCCATGATCCTTGGCCCTGGCACGCACCAGGCGAATCGCCCGCTGGGCATCTTCCAGTGGTGCCGGGTGCAGTGGCCCGGGGCGATCCTTGCCGACGATGCGATACTTCAACACGAAGGCATGCACACCGAGGGAATTCAGGAACTCAGCGGCCTGCTTCCCCTCATGGTCGTCGGCGAGGAAGCCGTAGCCGCCGCCAGGGCAAATCACCACGGCCGTGCCATTGGCTTTCTCCGCCGGGGCCAAATAGGCAGTGAGCGTGGGCTTGTCGGTACTGGAATCGCCGACGGCATGCGGGGCTTTCCCGTCCCAGAGTGGTACGTGAGCCGGAGTCGGTTGCGCAGCGGTGATTGCGAGCAGGAGAGGAACAACAAACATGGGAACCTCGCGAGTGAACTTTTTTCCGGATCGACGAGTCGTATAATACTCGCAGCCGCGCTGGTGCGGGAGTACCTGGGGGCGATCTGGCATCGACCGGGTATCGGAAGTGTTTGGTGGCGTGTCGTGGTTGATCAGTTGGCCACGTAAAAAACTGATCAAAATTTAACTGCTGAACCGCAGTTCTCTCTCGCGGCGTAATAACCCGCGGGCCGTCCCGGCAGCTTCGCCCGAAAGGGGCCGGTTCGGACGCAAGTCGGGCTCGCAGGAACCTGAGGGTCGGGGACACCACCCGACCCGCCTCGGCGGCGGTTCCCGCTAAAAAACCTGGCCGATAGTTGTCCCGGGATCCCGCCTGTCGGAACCCGGTCTAATGAACGCGATGTCGCCGTAAGGTGGACACCGAGAGTTGACAGGCTACACACGTAGATGCCGGCATGGAAGTGCCACGGGACCGGGGTTCGATTCCCCGCGCCTCCACTCGACAAATGTGCACTCTGTTGCAGCGAGCCGTACGGGGAAGCAGAATCTGCTTCCCCGTCGTCGTTTACAGGTGTGGCTTTCATATCCGTGCAATTATTTGCAGGCACCTGCTGCTTCGGAAAATGCGCCACGAGTGCGCCGCTTTCATCGACACCAGTCCGGCGAACGATCTTCCCGAAGGTCGTTCGGAGATTGCAGTTCACCCACCGCGCGAGTGAGGCGAAGTCCGAGTGCCGACTGAGCAATCCCAAGAAGAGGACGCCAACACTCCCGCGAACGGATGACGGACTCAACGCCGGTGACGTGGGTGACGCGGGTCGGTGAGTTGTTGGAATGCCGCCAACAGCGAATCGCACGGAGTAGATGACATCGGGAGTCCATCCCAAAGGTGAATCACTCGCAACCTGTCAACACATGAACCGCTGTTCCGGACTTTGGAATCGTCCGAATCGTCCTGGGGTGGGCTTTCGCAGGGTCTTTCAAAGTAGCTGAAGGACGACACGGGTTACGAGTTTGACCGCTTCTTGTGGTACGGCAGCGAGTCGGCGGAACGCCGCAGCGATGTTGGTCTCGCCGCTGTTCCGCAAGATCGTCAAGGTCGCGTTTCGC
>JBGTAO010000319.1:0-4215 GCA_041749835.1 Gemmata sp.
GCGAAACGCGACCTTGACGATCTTGCGGAACAGCGGCGAGACCAACATCGCTGCGGCGTTCCGCCGACTCGCTGCCGTACCACAAGAAGCGGTCAAACTCGTAACCCGTGTCGTCCTTCAGCTACTTTGAAAGACCCTGAGTTACCCCTTGCCCCAATCGCAGTTGTCGGCGACAATCAATTCATTGCAAGCCTGCCAAGCTGAACAGGAATCACTCCCCGGTTCACCCCGCCTGACTGTAGCCCACTGAGGGTTCTTCTCATGCCCACCCCGCACTACCTT
The DNA here is from genome assembly GCA_041749835.1 of Gemmata sp. Taxonomy (GTDB): domain Bacteria; phylum Planctomycetota; class Planctomycetia; order Gemmatales; family Gemmataceae; genus Gemmata. The sequence goes on from JBGTAO010000319.1 coordinate 283, forward strand.
GCGGCCATTGTTGCTGGACTGCTGGTTTGGACCACCACAGTGAACGCAGCCGATGCTCCTCTGCCCACACCGGGTGAAATCCAGCAACTCGCCATTCACCCCGCGAAGATTGTGCTGGATGGCCCGGACGCGGCCACGCAACTGGTGGTGACTGCCACGCTCACCGATGGCCGGTTGGTCGATCTCACGCACGAACTCCAGTACCGCGTTACCGATGAAAAGACCGCAACGATTCTCCCCAGTGGGCGTGTCCTTCCGCGAGTGAACGGTACGAGCGAAATCACCGCAACCTTCGGCGACAAAACCGCGCGGGCCAGCCTCGACGTGCGGCACATCGGCGACAACTTGCCCGTGAACTTCACCAACCAGATTGTGCCCGTCTTTACCAAGCTGGGCTGTAATAGCGGTGGCTGCCACGGTAAGTTGGCCGGGCAAAACGGCTTTCGACTCTCGCTGCTCGGCTACGAACCGGATCTGGACTACGCGACGTTGGTGAAAGAGGGCCGTGGTCGGCGCGTGTTCCCCGCCAACCCGGATGCCAGCCTGTTCCTGATGAAGGGGACGGGCAAAGCGGCACATGGCGGGGGTCGCAAGATGGAGCCCGACTCCGATGAGTACAAGCTCGTGCGCCGCTGGATTGCCGCTGGTTTGCCCTGGGGCGACGAGAAAGACCCCACGGTGACCAAGATCAGTGTCTTCCCTGAGCACCGCGTCATGCCGCGGGGGGCCAAGCAACAGTTCGCCGTCTACGCCCATTACAGCGATGGCTCGCAGGAAGACATTACCCGGCGGGCACAGTACGAGTGCAACGATACCGAGATCGCCGCCGTCGATACCAACGGCCTGGTGCGGACTCTGGACCTGAGTGGCGAAGCCGCAGTGATGGCCCGCTACCAGGGCTTCGTCGCTGTGTTCCGGGCGACGGTGCCGCTGGGCATCAAGACTCCGGAGTGGAAGTTCGAGCCCAAGACGGTGGTCGACGAGTTCACCGCGAAGAAGTGGAAGGAACTGGGCTTGGTTCCCAGTGAGTTGTGCAGCGACGATGTCTTCATTCGCCGTGTCTCCCTCGATATTACTGGAACGCTCCCCACACCGAAGCAAGTGACAGAATTCGTTGCCAGCACCGATGCCCAAAAGCGGGACAAGCTGGTCGATCAGTTACTCGATAGCCCCGAGTACGCGTTTTACTTCGCCAACAAATGGGCCGACATTCTGCGGGTGAAGCGCCGCCAAGAGCAAGCGCGGGCGGCCGGTACCTTCGCCTTCCACGAGTGGATTCGGCAGCAGATCGCCAACGACACACCCTACAGCGAATTCGTGCGTGGTGTGCTGGTGGCCAATGGCGATGAACGCAAGAACCCACCCACCGTGTGGTACAAGGAGATCGAGAAGCCCGAGAGCTTTGTGGACGATGTAAGCCAGGTGTTTCTCGGTCAGCGGCTGGCCTGTGCCAACTGCCACCATCACCCCTACGAAAAGTGGAGCCAGGATGATTACTGGGGGCTGGCCGCATTCTATGGCCGCGTGGGCATCAAGAACCTCACACTGCCCGGCTTCGATCCGAGTCGCGGTCAGATTCAAGTTCGCGTGATCTTCAGCAAAGCCTCCGGGAATGTGACGAACAAGCGCACCGGGAAAACCGCGGAGCCCAAACCACTCGACGCAGACCCCGTGCAACTCAGCGATGGCGACGACCCGCGCCACAAGCTCGTGGACTGGATGGTCGATCCGCAAAACCCGTTCTTCGCCCGGGCCGTGGCCAACCGCTACTGGGCTCATTTCCTGGGTCGCGGCATCGTCGATCCACTCGACGATATGCGTATCACCAACCCACCGTCGAACCCCGAACTGCTCGACGCGCTGGCCAAGAACCTGATCGACAACAAGTTCAGCCTCAAGTCGCTGATTCAGACTATTTGCAAGAGCCGCACGTATCAGTTATCGAGCATGCCCAACGAGTTCAACAAGTCCGACAAGCAAGCGTATGCCCGGTACTATCCCAAGCGATTGCCGGCCGAAGTTCTCCTCGATGCGCTCTGCCAGGTGACCGATAGCCCCTCGCGCTTTGGCGGCCTTCCCACCGATCAGAACGCCCCGAACCGGGCCATCATGTTGCCCGACGAATCGTTCCAATCCTACTTCCTCGATGTCAATGGCCGGCCGCAACGCATCAGCGCCTGTGAGTGTGAACGTGTCAACGAGGCCAACCTCGCCGCGGTTTTGCACATGCTCAATAGCGACGAGGTTCAGCAGAAGATTTCGCGGCAGAATGGCCGAATCGACCAATTGCTCAAGCCGGCCGACAAGCGGAGCGATACCGAGAAGATCGAGGAATTGTTCTTGTGGGTGCTCTGCCGGAAGCCGACGAGTGAGGACACCGCGACCGCGCTGGCCCACATCGAGAAGCAACTCGCGAAGGTGCCCGGGAACCCCGCCGCCGCCCGCCGCGTCGCCTACGAGAACATTCTCTGGGCACTCGTAAACACCAAGGAGTTCTGGTTCAATCAGTGATCGACCGCTTCCCTGGGGCCGCGGTCGTCCCGACCGCTCTTACGATTGCTACTGCTTCCCTGGGACCGCGGTCGTCCCGACCGCTCCTGTGAAGGATCATGCCAGGTCGAACAGGAGCACCTCGCCCGATTCCATCCCACGCACCGCCACCGTGCCGACATCTTCGATGGCCACACCATCGCCAGCCACGAGTTCTTCACCATTCACTACAACCGTGCCGGTGGCTACGTGGAGGTAGACCCCCCGACCCGGCAGCAACTGGTGCGTCACCGTTTCACCGGCAATCAGCTTGGCTTGATAAACCCGTGCATCTTGGTGGATGACGAGCGGCCCGCCCTCCCCTTCTGGCGCAGCAATGAGCGCGAGCTTTCCTGACTTCTCCGCATCGGCAATCATGTGCTGTTGATAACCAGGCGTACGACCCCGCTTATCCGGTAACAGCCAAATCTGCAGCAGGTGAACCGGGTCGGCCGTGGACGGATTGAATTCGCTGTGGGAAATTCCGGTTCCCGCTGTCAGGGCTTGCCATTCACCAGGCCAGATGACCGCACCATTGCCCATACTGTCGCGGTGTTCGAGCCGCCCTTGCAGCACACACGTCAAGATCTCCATGTCGCGGTGCGGGTGTGTGGGAAAGCCGGCCCCCGGCGCCACGCGGTCATCGTTGATGACGCGAAGCGCACGAAAGTTGTGGTGCTTGGGATCACGGTAATCGCCAAAGCTGAACGTGTGCCGGCTATCAAGCCAACCCAAGTTCGTGACTCCGCGATCCATTCCCTTTCGAATCGTCAGCATCGGTATTTCCTGTCGTATCACCGAATATCCAGCGGTGACACCTTGAGATACCTACTCCTGAGCAGGGCCTTTCAGCGTGTCGTAAAAAGGTCGTGCATCCCAATGCCCAGCGCGATCGCCGCGGCGATGCTCAGCATCAAGATGAGCAATCCAGCTTTGCGAGTCGCCTTGATTTGCCACCACATGAAGAAGCCCGAGACACCCCAGAACACCATCACGAATGCCATCGCATCTACCACAACGGCCCAGAACCAGCGGGCGCTCGTGCTTCCCGGAAAGCCATGGGCCAGGTGCAAACGGGTGAGAAAGCGCCGCGTGGAAAGCTCGTCGGGTGGCGGCAACTCTTCGAGCAACCGCCCGTTCACAGCTCCCGTCATCGCGTTGTATGTCACCACCCAGATGTTGGTGCCATCCGTCATCCGAAAGCTCAGATCGGGGACACTGGTAACCGTCACTTCGCCGCCAGGAAATCCGGTGCGTTCCAGCACCACCGGCACCGCAGCTTTGACCCGTTCCTGAAGTGGCTGATCGAGCGAGAACAGTTCAGCAGCGTTTGTGGATTCCCGTCCCTTGCCACCACCGGGTGCATTGTTGCCGGCACGATTGGCCGAAACTGCGAATGGTGCT
>JBGTAO010000320.1:0-11147 GCA_041749835.1 Gemmata sp.
TGGCGTTCGAGGTGACGGCGGCCGACGGGTTGGTGAGCGGGTACAGCCGCGACAAGTTCGTGCTCAACACCGCGGGGTTTCAGAATGCCCTGAACGGTGGATCGTTCGACCTGCAACTCAGCGGCAACGACCTATATCTCACGTTCACGCCCGTACCTGAGCCGGGAACTATTCTCGCATTTGCCTTCGCCGTTCTCGGCGGGGGAGCCACGCTCCGCCGACAGACCACCCGGTGATCCGGGGCGTTGTCGATGAGGAGTACGACCCGCTTGTGCCGCAGGTGGGCCGCGAACGTCTCTTGCATCCGACGGGTCTTGCTCTTGCCCGTCTTCTTCTTGGCGTCCTTCGGGCTCTCCAGGGTGTTCGCGTGGATGGCCGCGGTGACCAGGTGGACGACTGCGAAGACGTACAGCAGGGGCTTGCAGTCCCACGTCCCGACCACCGGCCGATGCCCCTTCACCCCGAGCGTCGTGGTCAGCGTCGGGACCATCGGGAATCGTGCCTCGTCCTGTTTCAGCAGCACGAATTCCCCGGAGTCCGCCCCTTTGTGAGGTCGGCGATCTCGTCCTTGGCGTTTGCTTGGTTGGGTCGCCGCGGAGGAACCGGTACGACAAGCTCAAGGCAACGTACCTCGGGTTGCTACACTTGGTCCTCGGGTTCATTCGGTTACCCAAGTAGAGAAACGTCAACAGGCCCAAGGGGTAGGGGTCAGCGGGTTTCGGAGCGTGCTAAAAACAGAATCGACCGCTTGGTCGCCTCTGGCAGTTCTGGCCAGTGGCGAATAAGTTCTTCTAGGTCGTGGTCCAAGATGTCAAGTGCGCCGGATTCTGCGCCGCTCTCCTCAAGAAGTGCTTGTTTTCCAGGGGTATTTGCAGTAGGTTGGAGTCCTGTATCGCCCACTTTCCCACTTCCGACCTCACCATCACCATGACACACCCCGCGGTTGTTGGAATTGATCTCGGTACGACATTCAGCCTGGCTGCTGTTGTCGAGAATGGGCGACCCGTGGTCGTTCGCGATCCAAGCGGCGTGGCCCTCGTTCCCAGTTGCATCAGCTTTCACGATGATGGCACCGTGCTCGTCGGAACCGCAGCTCGCGATCGCGCCCTTTCCGACCCGGAACATACCATCTTCAGCGTGAAGCGGTTTATGGGTCGATCACTCCAGGATCTCGAAAGCGAACTCAAACTCATTCCACACCAGATTGTGGAACGGGAGACTGAAACCGGGCGCAAAGTCTTGCGGGTTCTTATAGCGGGCCGCGAATATCCGCCGGAAGAGTTGTCGGCGTTGATCCTGAAGGAAGTTCGGCACCGCGCGGGCAACCCCACAAAAGCTGTCATCACAGTACCCGCCTATTTCGATGACTCTCAACGCCAGGCAACCCGCGATGCTGGGCGAATCGCCGGGCTTGATGTCCTCCGGATCGTGAACGAACCGACCGCTGCGGCACTCGCATACGGGTTGGATCAACGCAGTGATGGCGTGGTGGTGGTGTACGATTTGGGCGGTGGAACGTTCGACTGCTCGGTGCTCCTGCTCACCGAAGGGGTCTTCAAGGTCCTGGCCACCAACGGCGATACTTATCTGGGTGGCGACGATTTCGATCGGTGCCTGATGAAATTGATTGCCCACGAAATGGGTGTGGACCTCGAACAGCGCGATTCGGAATTGCTGCAGCACCTGCGGGATGCGGCGGAACGCGCCAAGATCGCCTTGACGAGCAACGACAGTACCGTCATCCGTGTCGAATTACCCGCAACATCAACCTCGACTCATACTCCTTTTACTCGAACCATAACTCGGTCCGAGTTCGAAACGCTCATCGAGCCGCTGATTGAGCGTAGCATCGATCGCTGCCGCGCGGCCCTGCGCGATGCTGGGGTGACACCGGCAAAGGTGGATGAAGTTGTGCTTGTGGGTGGGTCTACGCGAATCCCCCGTGTTCGGCAGCGCGTCAGTGCATTCTTCGGCCGGACACCGCATACCGAACTGAACCCGGATGAAGTTGTGGCCCTCGGTGCTGCCGTGCAAGCGGACATCCTCACCAATGGCCGGCGCGACCTGCTCTTGTTGGATGTAGTGCCGCTCTCGCTCGGGATCGAAACGCTCGGCGGTGTGGTCGATAAGCTCATCCACCGCAACAGCACCGTTCCATGCCGTGCAACCACCCGCTATACCACATTCGTGGACAACCAGACGGCAATTGTGCTCAACATCTACCAGGGTGAACGTGAACTGGCAAAGGATTGCCACTTCCTGGGCACCTTCAAGCTGTCCGGCATTCCACCGCTGCCCGCACAATTCCCGCAAGTGGATGTGACCTTTTTGGTGAACCAGGACGGCTTGCTTTCGGTCTCGGCTCGGGAACTGCGCAGTGGTGCCACGGCCAAGGTTAGCGTTCAGCCGGCACATGGACTGACACCGGAAGAAGTCGATCAGCTTGTCAACGATAGCATCCAGAATGCAGAAGCCGATTTCACCGCGCGACGACTGGTCGAGCTTCGGAATAAAGCGGAAGCCGACATCCGCCACACCGAGAAAGCACTCGCGCAGGCCGGTACGACGTTGAGCAGCGAACAACTCGCAACGATTGAATCTTCACTTGCCCATCTCCGATCAGCATTGACCAACGGTAATCTGCCCACGCTCCAGCAATGCCTCGATCGCTTCAGCGCTGCTACCAATCCGCTCGCGCACCTCCTGATGAATGAGGTGCTCAAGCAAGCAATCGGTGGCACAGCACCGGATCAACTGGACGCATCCAAACTGTAATTGTGTGATCGCGGGCTTCCGATCCAAGACTTCCTGGAGTAACCGCCATGACCTGGCACGATTCACGCGCGATCGGTGAACTCCTCTTCGATCAGTTCGATACGATCAACCCACTGACGGTTCGCTTCACAGACCTGCACAAGCACGTCATGAACCTGGAAGGCTTTGTCGGGAAAGCGGAGGACTCGAATGAAAAGCTCCTCGAAGCCATTCAGATGGCCTGGTATGAGGAGTGGAAGGACGAGTACGGCGATTGACGCGGCCTGGGCTTACTCGGGTCGTGGCTTGGCGGCACGGTTATACAGTGTCGTCAGGTTCCGCAGTCGATCGATTAGCTCAGGCCGAAACTGATCCAACCGGAAACGCCAGCACCAGTTCCCTGTGGCAATGCCCGGCGTATTCATGCGGGCTTCGTTCCCCAGGCTCAACAGATCTTGAAGCGGCGCGACCGCAAGCGAGGCCGACGACGACCACGCAAACTGAATGAGATCCCAGGCGGGGTCACCAATCGGCCTTCCCAGGGTCAACGACAAGTAATGTCGATCGGACTCCGGCAAATGGTTATACCAGCCGTTGACAGTCTCGTTATCGTGTGTGCCGGTGTAACTGGCACAGTTGGTGACGTAGTTGTGCGGCCAGTGAAGATCGTCCGGGCCGTTCAAGGCAAATTGAATGACTCGCATGCCGGGCAAGCCCAGATGATCGCGCACCAAGATCACATCGGGAGTGATGAGACCCAAATCTTCGGCGATGATGGGCAACCCACCAATTTCCTGTCGCAGCCGTTCAAAAAGAAAGGTTCCGGGGCCATCGACCCACTGCCCGTTCCGTGCGGTCTGCTCGCCACGAGGGATATGCCATGCTTGCACAAACCCGCGGAAGTGATCAAAGCGAATGAGATCGACTTGCTTCAATTGGTGTAGCACGCGGGCGACCCACCAGGCGTAACCGGTCTCAGCCAACCGCTTCCAGTTGTAGATGGGGTTACCCCAATGTTGGCCATCGGCACTGAAATAGTCCGGAGGTACACCGGCCACGAAGGTTGGCTTGCGGTCTGCATCCAGCAGGAAGAGCTCGGGTTGAGCCCAAACGTCCGCCGAATCCGGGGCAACAAAGATCGGGGCATCGCCGAGAATCCGCACCGCGCGTTCGGCGGCAAACTGCTTTAAGGTCGACCATTGCCGATCAAAGAGGAATTGCCCAAACTTGTGCTTTTGGATCTCTTCATGCAGCTTCTTGCTGATCACGCTGAGGGCGATTGGGCTGCGGACCAGTAACTCGCGGGGCCACTCCGGAAGTGCGAGCCCACCAAGTGATTCACGGATCGCTGTGTAGAGCGTGAACTCATCAAGCCACGACGCTTCGCGGCGATTGAATGCTGCGAAATCGCCACTGAGATGTCCGGCTCGCCCAGCCCGGAAGTTCCGCCACGCTTCACCAAGTAGCGCTTCCTTGAACGGGGTAACCAGTTCGTAGTTCACCTCATGATCGGGGAATCGCTGGCCCGCCCAAAACGACGCTTCAACAAGTCCCTCTCGTTCCAACAATTCGGGACTCAGAAGTGTGATGTTGCCGGCGAACGCCGAGAATGCTTGATAAGGGGAGTTGCCCGCCCCGCACGGCCCCAAGGGGAGGATTTGCCACCAGGTCTGCCCCATCGCGGAGAGTGTTTCCACCCAGCGGTACGCCATTGGGCCAAGATCGCCCACACCGAATGGGCTCGGCAAACTCGTGGGATGCAGCAGTACGCCGGAGGATCGGGGAATCGCGGATGTGGTCATGGGCTATCCTGTTGGCTCGTAACCTTCCTTCGGGGCGATGGGTCCATCTCACGAGTGGGTTCATCCACAACGCACTGCCCCTCTCAGAGTACGCGGGCGAAAACCGCCTTGAGATATCTTCCTTCAGGCACATGAAGCAGAAACGGATGGTCCGCCCCCGCACCGCTCACATGAAAGATCTGGAGGGTTCGCCCGGCTTGCCACGCGGCACGTCGAATCGATTCCAGGAAATCGGCTTCACTTACCAGACCGGTACACGAGCACGTCAGCAGGATACCACCGGGTGAAACCACGTGCATGGCCAGGCGATTCATGTCGCAGTATTTGCGGAGCGCCTGATCGACCGTCTCGCGATCTCGTGTCAGCTTCGCTGGATCGAGAATCACCACATCAAACCGCTCGCCATTCGGAATCACATCGCGTAACCAACTGAACAGATCCGCCTGAACATAGCGAATCTGGGCTCCGTTGAGCTTCGCATTCTCTTTGGCCATGTCGATGGCTTGCTCGTCGAGATCGAGCCCAACCACCTCGGCAGCGTCACCCTTGGCCTTGGCATACACGCCGAAGCCGCCAGTGTTGCAGCAGATATCGAGAACGCGCTTGCCACCACACAGTTCGCTCAACTTCTTCCGGTTATCACGCTGATCGACGAAGAAGCCCGTCTTGTGTTTGCTGCCCGCAGCCACGCGAAATCGCAAACCATGCTCGGTGATGACCCCCGGTGGCGGCGCTTCCGGCGGGTAGCAATCGAACGATTCCTGTTTGCCGACGTGTTCCTCGGCGAAATAGTAGAACTGCGCTTGCGGAAAGTGGACACGAAGGGCGTCCATGATCTCACGCCGCATCCGGAACATTCCCGCGGCGAAAAACTCGACCACCAGCGTATCGCCGAAGCGATCGACGACTAACCCGCTGAGCCCATCGGCCTCCGAATGAACGAGCCGATACGCATCGGTGACCGTGTCGAGCTTCAAGATGTCGCGTCGGAACGCCACGGCATCGCCCAGTTTCCTGGTGAAGTACTCGGCATCAATCGCCTCATCGCGATTCGCCGTCAGCAAGCGCAGCGTGATTCGGGAATGGCCGTTGTAGAACCCCCGGCCGACCCAGTTCCCCGACTTCTCGACAATATCGACCACCGAGCCGGGCGCGATCCGTGTCAGCGGCTTCTCCACCATCTTCTGGAAGATCCACGGGTGCGACGACCGCCGCTCGATCTTCAGTGTGACAGTTGGTATCGCCTCGGACATGATAGCTCCCCACTCGGGCACGCCGCGTGTGCCACCTCACATCGGCGCACTTCGCATTCCATCCTATGAATCAAGATAGCGAATGCGTTTGTTGACGTCGGTGTTCACCGAGTGATAGGGCATCTTCAGGTGACTGGGGTCGAACAACTCCGCACGCAACACTTCGACATCGTCCGCACCCACGGCCCGCGTGAAGATTGGCATCAGATACTCGATGCCAGTCTCACTCGGCCGCAACGCCACAGGATCGTAAAAGCTGGGGTGCATGAGTCGCGCGTGAATAAGCCCCCAGCGATCGCGGAAATCGTTGGCATATGCAGAACCTAAATGGAAACCCTTTTCACGGGAGTATTGCAGAATGGCGACTGCGTTCATGACGCCCTCCAGGAGCATATCGAGGGCGTGCCCACCCAGTTGAGCAGCGTAAAAACGATCGAACAAGACCGGCCGGCCACCCCGCTGAGTGTGCCCCAGTTTTCGTGTGAAGATTGCCGCCTTGGCCGATTCGTTCCGGCGTTTGCTGGTGAAGTACGTATCGCCTAATCGCTGGATCAAGACCGATCGCAGCGTTTCCGATGCCCCACTCAGGATCACGTTTCCTGCGGGGTCGGTACTGGCGAGTTCAGCACCAAGTTCCTCTCCGCGAGCATCAACAATCCCTTCGCCACACACAATCACGCAATGCTTTTGCAGGTCGTAGATCTCCCGAATCCGGTCAACGAGCATATCGACATTTAACCGGTGTTCGGGCACCAGCAAGATATCGGGTTGACCGTACGCCGCACCAAGCGCGAGGTAGCCGGAATGGCGACCCATGACCTCAACAATGGCGATCCGGCGATGGCTCTCCGCAGTTGTCCGTACACGCTGAACACCCGACGCGGACACGAACACGGCTGTCGCGTACCCCGGCGTAACATAGTTCACCATTTGATCCAGATCGAAGCGACTGCGCGATTCATTGCGACTGTAAGGGAAACCGCCCTTTTCAACGAACCCCGGAGCCGGTGGCCCTTCGGGGTGGCGCACCCATTCATCCGGTTCATTGCGGTAGTTCAAGCCCAGGTCGTTATCGATGGTCTTGGGAGCCAACACGGTGGGAAGGCAATCACAGAGTGCCTGCATTCCGTTGAGCGTACCATCGCCACCGATGCAGATGAGCCCTTCGATTCCCAGGCGATTCAGCCGATCCGCGATCAGCGCAACACCCGCTTTGTCATCACCATCAACATAGTCGCGCGACGAACCGATCAGGCTCCCGCCATTCGTGGGATCGAGTTCGGGGATTGGGGTGTAGAGCGGATTAAGATGAAGATGGGGTACACGTGGGTTAAACAGACTGCTAAAGCCTTTGACAAAGCCGAACACCTCGATTTTCCGTTGACACGCACGAGTCACCGCGCCATGAATGGTCGCATTGAGGGCTGGTGTATCGCCACCAGCCGTGAGAATCCCGATCCGCTTCATCCGTCCCTCCAGTTGATTGTGATGGAGAGGGCACGGGGAAGTGTATCAGTCCGGTTACGTTGTGGTTAGTTCAGGCTCCGAGGTATTGCCTGAGCATTGTATGCAGTTTGTCGCACCGAACACGCCAGCCCCGTAGATCTTTAGGTCGGTAATCGCTCAGTGGCCGAAATGCGACCAGCACATTCAGGCGAGCCCGGGTGGGATCGGGCTTCTCCATGTGTAACTCGAACTCGATTGGCTCCTGACCACGGGTCACCGAGGGTTTACTGATCGCGCGAAACCAGTTGTAAATCCCAGTGCTAGTGCTCCCGCGATCCCGATAGCCCGATGGCACGCCGACCCGCATCAGGATCACACCGGGTTCGCTGGCCAACACCTGCCCGCCGAGATCCTCCATGAATCCTCGCAGTTTGGCCGCCGCGAGCCGCTCGGGCAGAAACGCTTCGAACTCGTGAATGACGTGATACGGATCGGCCGGAGCCACACACAGACGAGGTTCTTGTGCGGGTTCATCCTCGATCGCGGCAAGCGGCTCCCAACCCAATGGCGCGGTCTGCTCCCAGAAGTCCTCGCCAATCGCGTGGCTGTACATGTCCACAATTTCGCGGCACGATTGCTGGCGCTCATTCGGATACTTGGCCAGTGCGAGTTGCACCGTCGCTTCGATCCCGGGGGGCACGTGGACCGCACCAATCTTGGAAAACTTGGGTGGATAATCGCCGACGTGTGCGGAAAGCAATCGTTCCTGGGAGTCATACTCGAATGGCAAGCGACCCGTGAGTGCCTCATACAAGATGCAACCCAGCGAGTAGAAATCGCTACGGTGATCGACCGGATCGCCACGAACCATTTCCGAGCTGACGTATGCCGGGGTTCCAATCGCATAGATCGGCCCCTGCCCCGTCAGTTCCGATAGTTGAATATGGGGCTTGGCTGTGAATCCCGCGAAACCAAAGTCCATCACCTTGAGCGATTCATCTGTGGTTCCGGCCGCTTGTACCATCAGGTTGGCGGGCTTCAAGTCGCGGTGAATCACCCCTGCGGCGTGTGCGGCATCCAACGCGTGCCCGAAATAGCCTAATAAGCGTCCGACCCGGTGAACATCGAGAATGCGGTTCCGCGCCAGCAGCGCTTCCAGTGTGACCCCCGTCACATATTCCATCACCAGACAGGGACCGATCGGATCATCAACCGAGGCCTCGAGTAATCGCACCGCATACGGATGCGAGAAGTTCACCATCGAGAGAATTTCCGCCTCGAAAAGCTGTTCAAACCGCGGGTGGTCGACCACATGATCATGCACCCGCTTGATCACCACCGGCGGTCCCGGTTCGTGAACCATCTGAGCTAAAAAGACCTCGGCGTTGCTCCCGCGACCGAGCGAACGCACGAGCTGATATTTTCCCAATGCCGTCTTGCCCAACATCCGCAAACCCCCGCGCGTCGAGCATCTGCCTAAGAAGTGATCAAAACTAGAACGGCTTTTGAGATGATGCAACCGAGGGATTTGTGCCGTGCACTCAGAGTTCATTCGGAATCCACTCGTACATCACGAGCCCGCGCCAGGTTTCGCCACCGGGCAACACCCGCCAGCCCGAGTTTATCCCACGCGCCGCCAGGTTCGCGGCATCGGCAGCACACGTGTAGGGCTCGATTGCGACAGCCTGCCGATGCGCGGGGATAAACAGCACCAGATCGCGGAACTGCGAATCGGCCAACACCCGCAATTGGCCACTCGCTTGCGGGTGAGACAACGTTGCCACTGGAACCAATCCCGCCGCACCATTTACCGCAGTCTCGGCCACCGTGAAGCCATTATCAAGTTGGAGGCTGGCCAATGGACGGGGAGTGCGGAAGTCCAATTCTGGCGGCAGCTCTGCGAGTTCACCCGTTGGCAGACTCTCCTCCGCAACCCAGAGTCGATCGACCGACGCTTGCAACGAATGCCCATCGATGGTGGGCTCAGGCACGCCGGGTAGCCGGAAATAGCCGTGATAACCCAGGCCAAATGGCATGGGTTCGTCTCCGTGGTTCTGCACCAACGCTTCCACCCGCAAGCTCGATTGGGAAAGCCGGTACGTAATTGACAAGCGGTACTTCCCTGGCCAACACCCCACGACATCGGGGTAATCCAGGCTGGGATCGAACTGGCCCGTGATGCAGGCTTCGTGCTCGCCCCCCTGCCACTGCACCACACGCCAGGGTACGCGCGGCGTAAACCCGTGGATCGCATGTTGCCGTGTGGAATCGTTCAGAGGCAACTGATAGGTCTTCCCCGCGAACTCTAAGCAACCCGATCGCATGCGCCCGGGGAATGGGAAGAGGATGGGTTGCCCACTTCGTGTCGGCACCGGATTCGTCTCCCAATCCGGCGCGGTGTACAACAGATCGGCCCAGCGACCATCCTGTTGCCGGAATTGCCACCGCAAGCAGTTGAAGCCCCACTGAGGCCAAACCTCGATGCGAACCGACTCGGCGTCATCCACGAGTTCATAGATCTCGCCCGTGCGGTCACCAGCCGTTGCAGTTTGAATGCAAACTTGGAATGCCATCTCGTGTTCCTGCTCGGAGCCATGTGCCGACATGGCGTACTCGGAAACACACCGAGTGCGACCTCGTACGCTACCAATCGACAGTCGTGATTGTACTTTGCCAGCAAACCCTTTCACCGGATATGTTCAATGCCTAATTTCACTGTCGAGTTGCTCACACGGGTCGCGGAGTCGCTCTTTCAAGCGGCCGGCGTGCCGGAACCCGATGCGAAACTCGTGGCGCGAAGCCTCATCGATGCGAACCTGTGCGGGCATGATTCGCACGGTATCATGCGGGTTCCCCAGTACATTGGATTTCTGCGGAATGGTACGTATCGAACAGCCGTGCCGCTAACCAAGATCTCGGAAACTCCGGCGGTACTGACGACTGATGCCAACTGGGGGCTTGGCCAGGTTCAGACTTACCGCCTATTGGAGCAACTCGTTCCGAAGGCTAACACGCTGGGAATCGCCGCCGGCACACTCGCAAACTGCGGACACGTGGGGCGATTGGGAGAGTACGCCGAGTACTTGGCCGAGAAACGGCTCGCACTCTTTGCAGCGGTCAACTCACACGGTGCCGGTCGGCGAGTGGCACCACCGGGCGGTACACAAGGTCGCATCAGTACCAACCCGATCTGCTTCGGAACCCCGACATCCACCGATCCGGTCGTGCTCGACTTCGGCACCAGTGCAGTTGCGGAAGGAAAGGTTCGTGCACAGTTTCAAAAGAAGCAACCCGCGCCCGAAGGATGGCTGATCGACTCCTCAGGTATGCCAACCACCGACCCTGCTGTGCTGTACCAGGAGCCAGCGGGTAGTCTCCTTCCGTTCGGCGGGCCGCAAGCATACAAGGGCTTCGGGTTGGGGCTCATTGTCGATCTGCTTTGTGGTGGCCTTTCCGGCGGACCGTGCAGCAATCCCAAGTATCCGATTCCCGGGCAGGGCAACGCGGCCATCTTTGTTCTGTTCGATCCCGTTCACTTTGCCGGGCTGAGCCACTTTATTCAGGAAACCGACGGCCTCACCGAGTATCTCCGCTCCTGCCCGACGATTTCCGGAATGGGTGAAATCACGCTTCCGGGTGAACCCGAGCGCACCACGAAGACCGTTCGCTTGGCCAATGGGATCGATGTACCCGCTGGAACATGGGACCTTCTCGTGCGAACCGCAGGAGAGCTGGGGGTCGAGTTGCCCGGGTCAGGGTCTTTCAAAGTAGCTGAAGGACGACACGGGTTACGAGTTTGACCGCTTCTTGTGGTACGGCAGCGAGTCGGCGGAACGCCGCAGCGATGTTGGTCTCGCCGCTGTTCCGCAAGATCGTCAAGGTCGCGTTTCGC
>JBGTAO010000321.1:0-3448 GCA_041749835.1 Gemmata sp.
CAACGAGCCACAGAACCACAGACACAACGGGGAAAAGAGTTGCTTTGAATCGACTCGTGCAGTAATCCGGCTGGTAACCCTCGATGAGTTGTCGACTGATCTCGGCGACTCATTCCTCACCGAGACCCCTCATGCGCTGCCTCATTCCCAGTCTGGCCGTGCTTGCTGCGACCATCGCAGTGGCTCAGGAACCGCAACAACCGGTGGCAGTTCCCAAAGGCAAAACGTTCAGCTTCACCTTCGACCAGAGCAAGGTGTTCCCGGGTACCAACCGCACCGTCACCGTGTATGTGCCCCAGCAGTACGACGGCAAAACACCTGCCTGCGTGTACGTGAACCAGGATGGCATGCAGTGGAACGCGCCGGCCGTGTTCGACGAGTTGATTGCCGAGAAGAGCATGCCGATCACCATCGCAGTGGGCATCACGCCAGGTGTTGTGAAAACCGCGAACAAGGACGCCTTGCCGCGGTTCAACCGCAGCTTCGAATACGATGGGCTCGGTGGCGATTACGCGAAGTTCGTACTCGATGAGGTACTACCGGCGGTTGAAGCCCAGAAAACCCCGGATGGCCGCGCGATCGTGCTTTCGAAGGACGGCAATGATCGCGCCATTGGCGGTTCCAGTAGCGGGGCCATCTGTGCCTTCACCGCAGCCTGGGAACGGCCCGATGCGTTCAGTCGGGTCTTCAGTACCATCGGCACCTATGTGGGTTTGCGTGGCGGCGATGTTTACCCCACGCTGATTCGGAAGACAGAGCCCAAGCCGCTCCGCATCTTCTTGCAAGATGGGAGCCGCGACCTGAACATCTACGGCGGCGACTGGTGGATGGCCAACCAAACCATGGAGCGGGCACTGGCCTTCGCTGGGTATGACGTGAAGCACGTTTGGGGCGAAGGTGGCCACGACGGCAAGCAAGGAACCCAACTGTTCCCCGAAGCCATGAAGTGGCTGTGGGCCGATCACCCCAAGCCCATCAAGGCCGGGCTCGGTAGTCAGCAGATGCGCGAGATCCTGATTCCGAACGAAGGCTGGCAACTCGTTGGCGAGGGGTACGAGTTCACCGAAGGCCCCGCAACGAACGCCGCTGGCGACGTGTTCTTCAACGATGTGGGTGCCAGCAAGACTTACAAGATCGTGGACGGCAAGTCGGTCGAGTTCCTGGCCGATAGCAAACGCGGCGACGGACAACGTTTCGGCCCCGATGGCAAACTGTACGCCAACGCCGCCGCTGTCTCGAAGATCCTGGCCTGGAATGCCGACGGAACGGCCACCGACTTCGCCAGTGGCTTCAAGGGAAACGATCTCGTGGTGCTTCACAACGGTACCGTTTACGTGACCGATCCGTTCACCACGCCGGGCAACAGCAAGATCTATTCCGTTTCCCCCAAGGGCGTGGCCAAGGAAGTCGATAGCGGGCTGAAGTTCGCCAACGGCATCACGGTGTCGCCAGATCAGTCGCTGCTTTACGTGGCCGATAGCCGCACCCACTGGGTCTACAGCTACCAGATTCAGCCGAACGGAACGCTGGCTCACAAGCAGAAGTTCTACCACCTGCACACGCCCGACACCGCGGACGACAGCGGTGCCGATGGCCTCCGGGTCGATCGCGATGGTCGGCTCTGGGTTGCCACACGCAGCGGGCTCCAGGTCTGTGATCAGGCGGGCCGCGTGAACTGCATCATCCCCACACCTAACGGGAAGGTCTCGAACCTCTCCTTCGGCGGGCCGAACCGCGATGTGTTGTATGCCACCTGTGGCGACAAGGTGTACAGCCGCAAGGTGAAGGCGAAAGGTGCCGATGCGTTTGCCGCGCCGTTCAAGCCAGCGGCCCCGCGTTTATAAGTTCAGCGTTGTACCAGGAACTCCACCGCCCCCGCAGCCAAGAAAGCCCACAATGGAACCCGACCGAACGCAGCAGTACATCTTCGAGAAAGTTCGGACCACGTGCTTGCTCGTGATCGCGATTCTGGCTCTGGGGGCCGCGCTCACATGGTTGCGCTCGGTTGTGGTTCCGTTTCTGATTGCGGTGGCGCTCTACTACATCTTCGCGCCGATCTCGGATTGGCTGGCTCGCCGCTGGCATCTGCCTACCTGGGCGGCCGTGGCGGGTTCGCTACTTGCGGGGGTTGGGGGTGTGGTGCTTGTGGGTTTCCTCGTGGCGTCGTCGCTCAGTGAAGTGTCGCATGAGGCCGAACTTTACGCCGCCTGGCTCGACCGCATCAGCGCCAATCCGGATGTCCTGCACTGGACCGATCGTCTTGGCCTGGAACGCGACCCCGAGACCAATCGCCTGATTCTGATCAATCACGACCAGGCGCGACGGCTGACGCAGACGGCAGTGGGTTGGTTCCAGGCGCTGCTCGTGGATACTTTCCTGATTTTGGTCTTCTTGCTCTTCATGCTGTTGGGGCGGCGACCCGATGCCACGGCGAGCGGCACGATGTTCACCGAGGTGTCGCACCGTGTGCGGCGCTATCTCATCGAGATGTTTGCCTTCTCGCTCATCACGGGATTACTGGTCGGCGGGATACTCGGGGCACTTGGTGTGCGGTTCTCGCTCTCGTTCGGCTTCCTCGCCTTTGTGCTCAACTTCATTCCGTCGCTGGGGCCGATCGCGGCCACACTCTTGCCGCTGCCCATTATCTTGATCGACGACAGCCTTCCGCTCTGGGCGAAGATTCTCGCATTTGTGCTTCCAGGATTGGTTCAGGTGATCGTGGGGAATGTGATTCAGCCCCGCTTTCAGAGTCACACCCAGGGCATTCATCCCGTGGTCACCATGCTGGCACTCATTATCTTCGGCACAATGTGGGGACTGGCGGGTGCAGTTCTGGCTGTGCCGGTCACGGGAGCGATGAAGATTGCCTTCGAGCGTATCCCGGGTGGCGAGCCCTTCGCGGAACTTCTCGCGGGCAAGCTCGACCGGTGGTGATGGCCCACCGGTCACTACTACCCGCAACACGTGGCGATCATTTGGGCGGATTGATCACCGGCTCCAGCCGATCCTTATCGATGTAGAGCACGTGGACACGCGGCTTCCGGATCGGCGTGTTCACGAGCCACGGCAACTCCACAGTCTCGATGAAATAGACGTGGCATTCCCAGCTCAGGTGATGCAGCCGCGCCGGGCCGATCGTGGGAAACATCCGCGGTGGATCGAGCCGATCGACGATCTTTTTCTTCGTGATGGTGATGTCATCACGAACAATTGTCGGGCTGCCAGCCGGTATCTTGGGAATCGACTGCAAGATCTCGTGGTCGGTCGGCGGTGGCTCCAATGGGCCGCGTGCGGCTTCGATCTCGGTCAATCGCTTCTGGAGCGTGGCCACTTTGCGGCGCAAGCGTTCGTTCTCGCGTTTCAGTTCTTCGAGTGTCGGGCCCGGTGGCTGCGGCACGGTGGTGGCGCGTGCCATCGGTTTGGCCGGGTCCGCCGGAAGCGGCATGCT
>JBGTAO010000322.1:0-5686 GCA_041749835.1 Gemmata sp.
TGGCGAAGCCGATCAAGGCCGCCTTCGGGTTGAATAACCAGCAGTACGGACAGTTGGAGAGCGTGTTCTCGCTGGCATTCGCCATTGGTGCGGTATCGACCGGGTTCCTGGTTGACCGTGTCAGTGTTCGCTGGGTGTACCCGATACTGGTGCTGGGTTGGTCGGTCGCCGGTGTGATGACGGGCTTTGCCAGTTCCTTTTGGATGCTCCTGACTTGTCGTTTCTTTCTGGGGCTGTTCGAAGCAGGTAACTGGCCCTGCGGGATCCGAACCACGCGTGCCGTACTGCCACCCGCTGAGCGTTCGTTCGGGAATTCGTTGTTCCAAAGTGGCACAGCACTCGGCGCGATCATTACACCCCTTGTAGTGCTCGTTATTGTTCGCTGGGCCGATGCACGGGGCGAAACCGAAACTGGCGTATCCCCTTCCGATTGATTGGCAGCCTGGGGCTGGTGTGGATTGCTCTGTGGTTCCTGACGGTGCCACGGGCGATGTTGGTGGCCGCTCATCCTACTGCCAACAATCAAGGGACGGAACGTGCGGCGCGCTTCCGTGAGGTGTTTCGTGACGTTCGCTTTTGGGCACTACTGGCGGTCGTGATCGGCATCGATCTCACCTGGCATGGCTACCGCACCTGGCTTCCGTTGTATCTGCAGGAGCAACGTGGCTACACACTCGAACAGATGAGCAAGTTCACCACGGTGTATTACATCATGGCCGATGTGGGTTCGTGGACCGTGGGATTGCTAACACTCCTCTTCTGCCGGCGCGGAATGCGGGTTCACACCAGTCGACTCCTGGCGTTTGGCGGGAGTTCGGGGCTCACGATGATGACGGTCGCGGTCCCGTTCTTACCATCGGGGCTATGGCTCGAAGCGGCGCTGCTGGCAGTGGCATTTGGGGCATTGGGCCTCTTTCCCACCTACTTTTCGCTGTCGCAAGAGCTGTCGGCTCGCCATCAGGGCAAGGTCACGGGGACACTGGGAGCATCGGCACATCTGTCACTCGCCGTACTGTACCCGATTGAAGGTTGGGTCTGCGATGTGACACACTCTTACGAATGGGTGCTGGGAACGATTGGGCTATTCCCGATACTCGGCTTCGGGATTCTGATCGTGCTGTGGCCTTCGGATCGGAATCAACCGATTACTGAGAATCAAACACCGCAGTGATGGTTCTTCTCGCAGCCCGCTCGCTCGCAGGCTTCGGCTTGACCCGCATTTGTCAATCTGGTTACGCTACCGAACCCGGATAGTTGCCAAGGAGCGGCAAAGTGGAATCGCACAATTCGCATTGGACTGGCAAAACCGTACTCGTCACCGGTTGCACCGGGTTCCTGGGGAACGCGGTCACTCGGGAATTACTAGCGAGCGGAGCGCGGGTGGTCGGCCTGATTCGCAATCGCAAGCAGCTTGCGGCTTTTGCACACGAACAGCGCATCGGCCAGTTTCGTCCCCTCTTTGGCCATGCCGACGATTTCCCCCGCATGTATTCCGCACTCGTGGTTCATGAAGTAACGAACGTCTTCGACCTGGCAACGGCCTCCTCTGGCGCACGAGCGATCGAGCGAGCGGTGCGGCGGTACCACCCCTGGTTGCCGGTGGTGTCGGCACAACCACAGGCACAACTTCGCCTGACAGCCGTAGACCAAACGGGCTTATTGGGTATTGCCCGCTTCGACGAACTCTTCGGCAGCGGCGACCGGCATCTCGACCGAATCGTTCCGCGCACGGCTCAGGCGTTGTGCCTGGATACTCGGTTACCACAGCCACCACGAGGCCCCACCAAAGATTTCGTATACGTTCACGATGCAGCGCGTGCGTGTTTGCAGCTTGCTATGGCATTACGCGAGCAGAACGCACCTCTGGATATCCACTTCCGATCGGGCTGGAGCCTGACGGAATCCGAGATGGTGACCGCGGTGCAAACGGTGTATCGCGTTGGTTGTCTGGAAAAGAACCCGGGCAACCCCGATCTCACGCTCGGTTGGAAGCCGCTCACCACTTTGTCGGAAGCCCTCGCCGAGACACTTGCCTGGCACCAAAACCAACTCTGTTCGTCCGTACCCCAGTTCTCGTCGCAGCCGATCGCCCGCGCGGCCTGACACTTCGGCCAACGAGGGTGCATGCCCAACGTGCAGATTGCTACAACATCTTCCATCCAAACTCCGGAGGAAGATGATGGCAGCACCGACGCTTGCGCACCGCCTCGCAACTTACGCGACCGGGCTTCGATTCGAGAGGCTTACACCGGAAGCCATTCACGAAACCAAACGGCGGTTCATCGACTCGTTTGCCACGGCAATTGGTGCGATGCCTGCCGAGGCGTATGCCATCGCCCGCCGCTGTGCAGGCCGCGTCAGCAGCAATCCCGGAGCGTCCTTATTGGGCGGTGGAACGTCGAGCATCGAGTGGGCGACCTTCGTGAACGGCTTGCTCATTCGCTATCTAGACTTCAACGATACCTACCTGAGCAAGGAACCCGCACACCCCAGCGACAACCTCGCGGCCGTGCTGTCTGTCGGAGAATCCGTCAATGCGACCGGCAAAGATCTGATTACGGCTGCGGTGCTCGCTTATGAAATCCAGTGCCGCTTTTGCGATGCCGCCAGCTTGCGCAAGCACGGTGTCGATCACGTCACCTACGGTGCGATCTCTTCGGCAGTGGCCGCGGGCAAACTCATGGGTCTCGATGTCGCGCAGCTCACGCATGCAATCGGAATCGCCGGGGTGTGCAATGTTGCCTTGCGGCAAACTCGCTCGGGAGAGCTCAGCGAATGGAAAGGGTGCGCGTTCGCCAATGCTGCCCGCAACGGCGTATTCGCAGCGACGCTGGCAGCCGAGGGGCTCACAGGTCCTGCGCCGATCTTCGAGGGAGATCTGGGGTTCTTTCGGTTGGTCGCCCAGGGAACCTTTGACCCCGCGCCATTCGGTGCCGAGTTCGGCAATCAGGATGGCTTCATGATCAACAAGACCTACATCAAGTTCTGGCCCGCTGAGTACCATTCACAGAGCGCGATTGATGCCGCGTTGCAACTCCGCCAAGAACTGGGTGGCGATGTTTCACGGATCACCGGGATTCGGATCGACACCTTCGAAGCGAGTTACAACATCATCGGGAAATACCCGGAAGCCTGGGCACCCAAGACCCGCGAAACTGCTGACCATAGTTTGCCGTACTGCACGGCCGCCGCGCTATACGATGGCGATGTTTACCTCGAAACCTTCGACGAAGAGCACTTCACCAATTCGGATCTGGTTCGCTTCACCGGACTGGTCACAGTTCACCACGATGGCGCTCTCGATGAGCGCTATCCCAAGGGTATCCCCAATCGCATCACGGTCACGCTGGCTGATGGAACCCAGTTGGCCCGCGAAGTGGAGTTCCCCCGTGGTCATGCGGGCAATCCGATGACCGATGCGGAGGTAGAACAGAAGTTCCGCCGGGTTGCAGAGCCGCGTTTCGGCAAAGCCCGGGCCGACGAAGTGCTCGCACGCTGCTGGGATCTCGAGAACCTCACGAGCGTGACCGACCTGATCGCTCTCCTGCAATGACCGCACCCCGGGACAGTTCGCGGGGTGCGCGTGCAAAGTTGAGAACTCTCCGCGAATTGTCATCCCTGAGAGCGGTGTTGCGAATTAGGGGCTCTTGTGCACCACACGATAGACATGCACGGTCGCCCTCTCCACCGGCACATGCTCGGGCCAGTGGTACACCCGCTCTCCGTGTTGCTTCAGTTCCTTGGCATGCTCCCATTGCGGAAGCCGGGAGTGCGGGCTCGTCTTACCTTCTTCGACAATCACATAGGTTGATGCGGGTTGGCCCTTGTACTCGACTGTTCGATACAGTGTTCGCCCGGCATACCATTCCCCCCAGGTGAAGGGATCGACAAGCCAATCGTCTTCCTGGATGTGCTGCGACAACCAGAGCCCCGCGTGCTTGTGCCCCTCTCGTTGGGCATGCATGGTTTTGAGCGTAAAGGGCAGCGCCGCGACCACAATTGTGAGCAGGATTCCCTGGGGTGCGAAGCGGGGCCACACCAATCGACCAACTCCCGGTAAGGATTGCAGCACGCGTGCGAGCGGCTCCAGCGCTGCAGCGGCGAAGACGCACGAGATCATGACGAACAGTAAGGTGTGCCGCTCGGAAACGTAACCAATCCGGGTAGCCAAGTACAGCAGTAGCCCGCAACTCATGGCACCCAGAATGATCAGCACCCACAGGCCGAGATCGGGGCTGAACAGTTGGCGGCGTGTCGCAATCAGGCCAAACACGGCCAGCGCCGCGACAACGTAATGAAGCGCCTTGACCACTTCCTTACCGGTCGCCCGCAATGCCCAGACCACACGCGAAGTACCATCATCAATTTTGGGATCCCACCATTCAGCAAATAGCGCGACACTCCCTCCGACGGGGGCACGTGCACCGGGTTGTTCCCGCCAGATTTTCGCCGGGTGTTCGTTGAACGGATTGATGATGTAATCGGCGGTCGGCTGCCGGGTAAATCCACCGATTAGCACCATGTACGGCACCGCAATCAGGGCGATCCCGACTCCGAGCGCGGTCAATCGGCCCAACGTTGCATCGCGGGGCCAGCGCCGCGTGACCGCAGCACCGACGAACACGAGAGTGACTGCGACCGCAATCAGCAATCCTTCGGGGCGTACCAGATAACTGGCCCCCGTAGCCATCCCACAGAGCAAGCAGATGCCAATACCGGGCCGCCGCGCTGCGCGCACACCCAGGAAAATTGCCACGGCTGCGGCCAACAGATACACACCTTCGGAAAGGCCATCGCTCGTCACTCGGGCAGGAACGGGCAATACTTGAAAGAGCAGTGCCGCCGCGAAGCCCACATTCCGATTGAAGAGGATTCGCCCAATTAGATACAGCGGCACCACCAGCAAGATCGCGGCCAGTCCATTGGCCGTTTGAGTGGCCAAGAGCGCTCGCTCCGGAAGCGAGAGATCGGTCGAGAATCGCAACACCTTCTCGGTGGCCCAGACCGCAATCGGGTATCCGGGCGGTTGCTCGGCTGTTCGGACAACCTCGATGCGTTGGCGGGGTTTCTCGGTGCCGCTTCCCGCGTTGGGGTCGGAAAGGTTCAGAGCCAACCGGGCATAGCCAATGCTATCGCGTGCTGGCACGGCAGTGTGGACCACAAGCCAAATGTGAACCGCACTCGCAATTGCAAGTAATAGTAAGAGTCGAACATAGTCTGGAGCAAATAAGGATCGTTGTGGTGCTACCGCGACCAGACGACCCCCGACTTCTGCCGGCATGACCCACTCCGGTGTCCGTACCAGATCATTCAGTTGAAATCGAACTGTGCCAGCAACCCCAACAGGAATTGCCTGTTCCCGCGTCTGGCGAAGCGTACGGTAAACAGGATTCCCAGGTCAACCCGACCTCGAGGCGGCCACATGCTGATCATCAACGATCAACTTCAGATCCCCAACGACGAGCTGGAGTGGTCGTACGCGCGATCGAGCGGTCCGGGTGGGCAGAACGTCAACAAAGTTGCATCCAAGGCTGTGCTGCGTTGGAACTATCGAGAGACAGCGGTCCCCATTCCGATTGCGGCCTGGGCTCGGATGCGGAGCCGATTCCCGAGTCGCTTTACAGTCGAAGGCGATATCCTCATCCAGTCACAGCGGTATCGCGATCAGGAGCGGAACCGTGTAGAT
>JBGTAO010000323.1:0-2976 GCA_041749835.1 Gemmata sp.
CCTCGCCCACGGCGTTGGGGCTCTCGATGGCGAGCACCACGGCATCGGTCAGGTTCCCCACATACGTGGTGTTCAAGGCATACCGACCACCCGCGATGTAGATCACGCTGCGTTCATGAAGCCGGGCGGCCAGGCGTGGCAGCACCGTGCGATCGCGGGGGCCATACACGAACCCCGGCCGCAAGACCGTGACCGGCACCTGCTGCTTGCGATAGTATTGCAGCGCCAGCCGCTCCGATTCGACCTTCGATTGCGTGTAGCCATCAATGTGCTTCTCGGGCAACGGTTCCGTTTCATCGGTCGCATGATGATGCCGGGCTTCGTAGACGCCGAGCGTGCTGATATGAACGAACCGGTGCAACGGCTGGCCCAGGCACGCATCGAGCAGCGCCCGCAACCCCTCGACATTCACCTGGCGATACTCCTCGACCGATCCCCAGTCGCCCACCTTGGCCGCAGCGTGGACCACCACATCGGCACCGGCGATGGCCGACTTCAGCGAAGTAACATCGGTAAGATCGCCGCGCACGATTGCGACACCGAGGTTCTCCAGGAACGCCGTGTCGGCACCCGCACGAGCCAGCGCCCGAACGGTGTGGCCCTGCTTGACGAGCGTCTCGGTGATCTGAGATCCAACGAACCCAGTTGCGCCAGTAACGAAAACGGTATGCGGCATGACAAGCCCGACAAGTTGGGGAATCAACTGCTGTTGTCCGGGAATTTGGGGCTCTGGCAAGTGGAGATGTGCCTATGTGTGCGATGACGCTGAAAGCGGTAGGCGGCTCCGGGCACGAAGCCGCCCACCACAAGCGAGCTTACTTCTCGGTCGGCATTCCGGCGTTCACCCAGCCCGACCAACCGCCATCCATGCTGATGACGTTGGTGTAACCCATCTTTTGCAGAGTGTCGGCTACCAACGCCGAGCGGAAGCCGCCACCACAGTACAGCACCAGCGGCGTGTTGGGGTCCGGCACCTTCACTTCAATGTCACGTTCGATCACGCCTTTGCCAATGTGCAGCGCACCAGTAGCATGCCCGGCGGCATACTCGCTTTCTTCGCGCACATCGACAAGCACGAAGGGCTCGCCACTCGCATGGCGAGCTTTCACATCGGCGACGGTGCACTCCTTCACGCGCGTCTTGGCGTCCTGCACGATCTTCAAGAATCCCGGAGCATGCTGCTTGGCCATGATGAACCCTCTGGGTGCTCAGAACCGGAAGATGGCCGCCAAGCCCGTCTTGGTCGGCATGTGCTCGGACGGCACCACCACAACATCGCCACCCATTTTCAGCACCAGTTCCGCGAGATCGTCGAGCTTGTCGTCGGTACAGGGTTCCGCGAGGTTCCCGGTCTGAATCGCACCGGTCGCGTCGATCTTGCCGGGCTGAACCTGATCGGCATCGACCAACAACGTGGCGATTTGCCCAGCAACTGCGGCCTTGGCGGCATCGGAGAGATCGCTGGTGCCCTGCTGTCGCGCTTGTGCCAGGCCAAAGTCTTCGCTGATCTTGGCCAGGCGGGCCAGATAATGCTTCTCCACCACGCTCCAGGCTCGGGCACGAAGCTCCTCCGCGCTGAGCGCGAACGGATCGACCGAAAGATCTTCGGGCAGCAGGGCCGGGTTCTTCGACACATTGCGGAATGCCGTCAAGTTCTCGGAAAGCGCGGCCAGGATCAGCGGCACTCCTGAGGGAACCGAAACATGCTCCGCAACGGCTTTATCCACGGCGCGGAAGAATCGCTCGTTGTCGGCGTCCGGGGGCGTCTGCGTTCGCGGACGAGCGGGGCCTTCCAGGAACTGCGACGGCACGTGGCGAGCGTCGATCTGATCAAGAGCGTAACGGTTCCCTTCGAACACGGCGACATTGTCGCGGCCGATGCCCAACAACTCGTAACGATCCGCCGACTGGAGGTAGCGGAGCAGCGGTTTGGTGTGGAACGTCTCGGCTACGATCGCCAGTTCCGGAATGGCACGATCGGAAACCTTCCCGAACTTGAACACATCGAAGCGCCGATCCGAGGCAAACACCACCAGCCCATCGAGCGTGTGGTTCCAGAATTCGGCATCGTCTTGCAACTTCAGCAGCGGCTCCATGAGGGCGCGGCGGTCGCGCACCGGGTACGCCTTGATGATCGACTCTTCAATCTGCTTGACCAGGTTCTTGAAGCGAATCGGATCTTGCGCGTTGTCCGGGTGCATCCGGTGGGTGGGCTGGTAGATCGTGATGGCTGGGGAGTCGGTGGCACTCAGGACCGTTCGCAGATAATCTGCGCCTGGAATCGGCATGATGAAAGCTCCGTTTGATGGTTCGCTGTGGTCAGAACAACTGGCTTAGTGTAGGCATTATCGGTCAAAATTAGCAGAAATATCGATTGATGATGTTCTCCAGCATCTCCTGGCGGCCCGAGGTGTTCTTGTCGGCTTCGCCCTTCTTGAGCATGTACGCTTCGAGCTGATCGAACTTCGCTTTCCCGCTTTCGATCTCGGCTCCGATGCCGCTATCCCAACTCGCGTAGCGTTGCTTTACGAAGTCCGCCAACACGCCATCCTTGCGGATCGCGGCAGCAATCTTAAGCCCCTGAGCGAAGGCATCCATGCCACCGATATGCGCGTGGAACAGATCAATGGGTTCGAAACTCTCGCGGCGAACCTTGGCGTCGAAGTTCAACCCACCGCTGCCGATGCCGCCCTGGTTCAGCACCACCAACATGACCTGCGCCGTGGTGTACAGGTTGGTCGGGAATTGATCGGTATCCCAGCCAATGAGTTCGTCACCACGGTTCGCGTCGATGCTGCCCAGCATGCCGTAGCTGCTGGCGTATGTCAGTTCGTGGAACATCGTGTGGCCCGCGAGCGTGGCGTGGTTCGTTTCGATGTTCAGCTTGAAGTCGTTATCGAGCCCGTAGGTCTTCAGGAAGGCGGTACAGGCCGCGGCATCGCTATCGTACTGGTGCGTGGTCGGCTCTTTGGGTTT
>JBGTAO010000324.1:0-3501 GCA_041749835.1 Gemmata sp.
AGGGGCAGCAATTCGACTGGACTGTAGTGGACAGTGCGTTCCAAAACGCCTAGGCTACTGGTCTTGCACTGAGCGGTGGGCCACTCATCGATCTCAGCCAGCAGATGTTGCCCGACTGGTTACAGGCCTGGCAAGGCGACCTGCCAACGCTTGCGGCTTTCATGTGTGATTTCGTGGAAACGGTCTTGGGGCGATACAAGCACGATGTTCGCCGTTGGATCGTCTGTGCGGGGTTCAATCAGACGGACACCCTGGGTTTGAATCAGGATGAGCGGCTAAGGCTGGTGTATCGGTTGTTTGAGGCGGCAACGCAGGTGGACCCCGAGCTCGAGCTGGTGTTGAGTGTGGCACAGCCCTGGGGCGACTACCTCATTCATGACGACCAAAACCTCTCACCTCTCACTTTCCCAGATGATCTGATCCGTGCGGGCATGCGGCTCTCTGCAGTGGAGTTGGAAGTGCGGCTCGGCTTATCGGAACGGGCCAGTTATCAACGAGATACACAGGAGTTAGCCCGAGTCTTGAATCTGTATGGATTGTTAGGGCTTCCCCTGGAATTGCTTTTGAGTTGCCCGGCGGGAGTCGGAGATCGCGCTGATACTCCTGGTGAGCAGACGGACGATCTCAGGCCCGCCTGGCGCACCGCACCGTCTCCAGATCAGCAGGCTCGATGGGGTGAGGCATGTGCAGCACTGGGACTTTGCACCCCGCACGTTCGCGCGGTCACGTGGGATCATTGGTCCGATTCTCAGCCACATGTTACTACGGCTGCGGGGCTTATCGATTCTGCCGGTGTCGCCAGGCCACTTCTTGAGAAATTGCGCTCCTTACGTGCAGCCCATCTTCGGTAATGCAACCGCCTTCAGGTTGAAGGGAAATCACGAAGCATCACCAACGCCTGCTCGTTCGGGATGTTAATGAATTACTGTCAACTCGTCTCAGATTCGGAGTTCTGCATCGAATAACTCTGGAGCCGGTGGGGAGAGTCGAGTAACCATTGTGGTCTTCAACCGACTTCAAACTCGCTGCTTGCGGCCTGTCCGCGATCAACGTACTCTTCCATTGCATGGATGAACAGTTGCAGCGTCCTTTTGCTAATGAGCTGTGTCAGTTGGGGCACTGGCCAAGGGGAAGTGATGCCAGTTTCGGACGTGATGGGATCATCTTCTGATGAGCCAACCCTGCGTTCAGTCGCTGGGTTTCGACTGTTGCGATGCCTGGGTGAAGGCGGAATGAGTCGCGTTTACCTCAGCTTCGACGTGGAGAATTCACGGACGGTTGCAATTAAAGTATTGGCGGATCACCTGGCAGACTCACCGGAATTCGTGACCCGCTTTTACCGTGAAGCCCGGCTCAGTCGACTGCTATCACATCCCAACCTGGTTCAGGGCTTGGCAGCTGGTTATGATCCATTAGTTAAGAAGCACTTCATCGTCCTGGAATATATCCCGGGGGCTACTGCGCAATCGGTGTTACGGCAGATGGGCTGCTTACCCCTGGGTCAGGCGGTTCAGATTGGAATCGAGATCGCTTCGGCCTTGGCTTTCCTCCATGCCCGGCAATACGTGCACCGTGATGTCAAGCCGGACAATATCCTCATCGCTCCCGGGGTCGGGGCCAAACTTGCCGACCTTGGTCTTGCGAAACGACTCAATGACGACCCACAACTCACGGCAGCCAACCAGGGCGTAGGAACGGCGTATTACATGCCGTACGAACAAGCACTGAATGCGAGCCTGGTTGATGGGCGGAGCGATGTCTTCGCCCTAGGAGCGACGCTCTATCATCTCATTCAAGGAGAGCTACCATTCCCGGGATCGACACGTGCCGAGATCATGAAGGTGATGCGGCAAGGCGAGTTCCCACACTTCCGGAACCGACTCAGTGGTCTTCCCGAATCGATTGTGGACGTTCTGATTGCCGCGATGGCGATTGATCCTCGAGCCCGCATCCAGACAGCGCAGGAACTCGCAGAGTCTTTGGCCGCAACTGGGCTAGCTGAGCCACTGACACTGGCACTGCATGTGGACCTTGGCTCCTTACCCGAACATCCTGATGCGCCGACGCGAGCCGATCTTGAACTCGTAATCCCAGGCAATCGCACAGGATGTGAACCACTGCCTACGGATCAATACCCCTGTGAGGGCGATATCGCCACGTCAGAATGGCATCAGGTGCAACGCGAATCGCCTCCGACAATCACCCGCATCAGTACCGCGATGATCGTTCTTCTTGGGATGGTCACGGCTGGACTTTTGTGGGCCGTGCTCGGCCTGTCTGATAATCGGAACCAGCACCAGATGCCCGAAACCCTTGTCTGCGACGACCACACTTCCGCGGTTTGCACGCCCTACCAGTAAAGCAAATCATACAGTAGCCCGACGCTGGAACGGATTCTTCGTTGCCTCAGATTCAGGTACTGATCGCTGACGGATCGAGTGTGGCATGGCTCAATCGCATTCTACGGCGACAACGGCACGGCTGGCGTTAGTCTGCGCAGCGGTGCTGTGGAGTTTGAGCAGTCTGTTCATGCGCCTGCTCAGTGAGCCCATGGGCTTGGGTTTGGAGGAACCACGCCTGACTCCAATTCAGATCGCGTTCTTTCGTGGCCTGTTTGGTGGTGTTGTGATGTTGGCGCTGGTCCGACGTGGATGCTTCACTTTTCGCCCCATTATGCTCGGAATGGTTGTGACGTTTACAGTGATGAGCTGTCTGTATCTTTCCGCACTGGGGTTGGGTTCCGCGGCAAATGCCATCTTCTTGCAAAACACATCACCGGTTTGGGTCACGGTGTTTGCAGTGCTGATTCTCAGGGAACACGCAGACTGGCGGAGTTGGCAAGCCGTACTGCTGGGTGGGCTGGGCGCAGTTGTTATCGTCGTGGGTGGATGGCCGAGAAACCTTCCGGTCGAAGCAGAACGAATTGAAATCTTGACTCTCTTCATGGGTCTGGGAAGCGGAATCGCGTACGCATGGGTTGTGTTGTTTTTGCGAGTCTTACGAGAGCACTCCGGTGCCTGGCTTGTGGCCTTAAACTTACTCGGCACGGCGGTGACCCTGGGTTTGTTCATGCTCTTGACCCAGGGTTTGGATTCGTTCGTAGTGTGGCTGTCCACGCCACGATGGCAACAGCTTCTGCTATTGCTCGTATTTGGGCTCGTGCAGATGGCGTTGCCATACTGGCTCTTTACGCGAGGCCTCCGGTCGGTATCCCCGCAGGAAGCGGGCATCATCACCTTGATTGAGCCCCTCTTGAACCCACTCTGGGCGTTTCTGCTGACTCCCGAGCGGGACACACCCACGCCACCCATGCTCTGGGGGGGTGCGCTGATCCTGTTGGCACTCGTGTGGCGCTATTTGCCGCGAGTGAAAGCCCGGCGCGTCCGGTCAAGCGAGACACCCTCGATCGAATGAATCCGCTTCCGGGTGAGCGTCTTTAGTGTCGGTGGGAATCAGGCGGCAAGGGTGCCCCAGTAGGCGTCCCACTGGCATTTCTCGCTG
>JBGTAO010000325.1:0-12724 GCA_041749835.1 Gemmata sp.
AAGGGATTGACGCTTGTACCGTTGCGAATGTATTTCAAGGACGGGCTTGCGAAGATCGAACTCGCTGTTGCCAAAGGCAAGCAAACACACGATAAGCGTGAATCGCTGAAGACGGCCGACGCCCGGCGACAGATCGATCGGGCGATGGCCACGCGACGGAAGCGATAACTCGGGTCTCGGTTCTCCCGAGCGAGAACGCGGAACCAACCAAGCGGGCCACGGAGGGCTTGCGGTGCGGCTTGTTACGTTGGTCGAATCGGCAGACCACGTTTGTACCCGTTATCGGGTCGCACCGTTTCGCGCGCCGCTCAACTCGGCCGGCATCTCCCTCGACATTCACACGCTGCCCCAAGGTCCGTGGGGTCGGATGACGCTCGGTGCAAAACCGCATGCGTGGGATACGGTCATTCTGCAACGCAAGCTACTCCCACACTGGGCACTGGTTCTACTGCGACGACGAGTCCGCAAACTCATCTTCGACTTCGACGACGCCGTCTGGTTACGCGACTCTTACGCCACAGCCGGCTTCGATGACCCGAAACGGCTCCGACGCTTCCGAGCCACCATTGCCGCTTGTGATTTGGTTGTCGCTGGCAATGATTACCTCGCTGCTGAAGCCGCTCGGTACACCACCGCCAACCGCGTTGTAGTGATCCCCACTTGCGTTGAGCCCGCGAAGTACAACCCCGTTCGACTGCAACCGGATCACCCGCTGCAACTGGTTTGGGTCGGCTCGCAAAGCACGCTCCGCGGACTGGAACGCTTCACGCAAACGCTCTCGGCGATCGGGGAAGCGCTTCCCGGAATTCGGCTGAAACTGATCTGCGATCGTTTCTTGGCGATTCCGGGCCTCCCGATCGATGCGTGTGCGTGGCATGAAGCGACCGAAGCAGCAGAGATTGCCACTGCGGATATTGGCATCACTTGGATACCCGACGATCCCTGGAGCCGCGGCAAGTGTGGCCTCAAGGTGCTGCAATACCAGGCGGCGGGCCTACCCGTCGTGGCGAACCCGGTGGGAGTACATTCCGAGTTTGTGCGAAACGACATCACTGGGTATACCGCCGCCAGCACAGAGGAATGGATCACGGCGATTCGCCGGTTATCCGCGGATCGGGAACTGCGCACACGGCTGGGTGATGCGGGCCGCCAACAGGTGGAAGCCCGCTACAGCGTCGCAGCGGGCGCGCGAGCCTGGATGGGAGCTTTGGAACGCATGATGGAACCGTTGCGTCACTCGGGGTAACGATCGCCGATGCTAGCGAACCTGCTCCGAAAACTGGCCACCTTCACCCATGCTCATGGCTTGGCCGAGGTGCGCTCGTACGGACGGGTCTGGCAGTTGAGCCCTGAAGGCGTGGGAGCATTTGGGCCAACCGGGCCGGACATCGAGGGCTGGATCGCGGCCGGAATTGTGGTGGTGGTGAAGTCGAATCCGGCGCGTACGGTCTATCGCGTGGAGTTGCCGACGGGCCGGGTGTTCGTCAAGCATTGTCGGATCAACGGCCCGCGTGCCTGGGGGCGGGAGGTCATTCGGCCACCCAAGGCGCATCTGGAATTCGACAACGCCCGGATTCTGCGCGAGCGTGGTATTCCCGCTGTGGAACCGCTGGCCTGGGGTGGTCCCGATTCCCGCTGGCCCGGGGAAAGCTTTCTGATTACCAGGGCCATGATCAGCGCCGTGCCGTTCCAGAACTACCTGGAGAAGCGGTTACCGAAACTCCCGATCGGTGAGCAACGGGCCATCTACCGCCTCCTGGCGACCCGCCTGGGCGAATTCTTTGCAAAGCTTCATGATGCCGGCGTCACGCACCCCGATCCCCATCCGGGGAATCTGCTTATCGAGATGCCCCCAAACCGGGTCCCGCATTTCGCGCTCATTGATCTCCACGATGTTCTGATTGGCAAACCGCTCGATTGGTCGGCAAGCCGCCGCAACCTGGAGTTGGTCAACCGCTGGTTCCAACTCCGCTCCACGCGAGCGGCGCGCAATCGGTTCTGGCATGCGTACCTGCGAGCACGCACAGCACTTCCCGCAGCGCGTGGTGCAACTCAACACCAACGTGCTTCGGAACTCGAGGCTTGCACTCATGCGTCGAACTTGCGCCTTTGGGCAGGCCGGGAATCACGCTGGCGGGGGAGCAACCGCTCGATCCGCAAGTTCTCACTGGGGGGATATCGTGGTTTCGCGGTTCGTCAGTTTCCCGATGACTCCCTGGAAAAGCTCATAGCGCAGCCCGATCTTCCGTTCCTGGCTGGGCGGCACTTGAAGTCGTCGCATGCATCTTCGGTGGTGGAACTGGAGTTACCGATCGGGAACGCCACAGTGACAGCCGTTCTCAAACGGGTCGGGATGAAAGGTTGGTTCGACGGGGCGAAGAACCTCGTACGGACCTCGCATATGCTGCGTTCCTGGGTGAACGGACACGCCTTGCACGATCGCTGGCTCCCGACTCCACGACCGCTGGCGGTATTCCATCGCTATCGGTTTGGGCTGCCCTGCGAAGGATACTTGCTCACAGAAAAGGTGCCGTCTGCGCGTGGCCTCGATACGGCTGTGCGCGAGTGCACCGAACGGAACCAGTACCTGGCGCTCCTCGGGCGCGTGGCTCGCCTGCTGCGAACCATGCACGATCGGGGTGTCTCACACCGCGACCTCAAAGCAGCCAATATCTTAATCGATGACGCGGGCAATCCGACACTGATCGATTTGGTTGGCATGCGCACGGGCCTGGACATCCCACCACTGCGGCGAGCCCAGGACCTTGCACGCTTGAACGTGAGCTTTCTCCAGTTGCCCGAGATCACACCGGCCGATCGGCTGCGGTTCCTCCGAACGTACCTCTCGACTTGCCCCAGCCTACCGGTTCCCCGCGATTCTCGCACTTCAACATCGCCCATGACCCCGGATCGTGAACACCGCGAGGGCTGGAAAATCTGGTGGAAGACGTTATCTCGGTTATCCGCGAACAAGATTCAGCGGAATCGCCGCCAAGGACGGGTGATTGGGTAAACCGGGACGTTGAGCACTCCCGAACATCGCAGATCCAAGATCCGGCAGAATTGGCGCAATTGTGAAGTGCCACACATTCGGCAACCGAATAGATATCGGTACGCCGGGAGACTGGCGCTCCTCTACCGGGCCGCGGGGCAAGCGCATGCTGTTCACGAAACCGCGATCCCGTGTTGGCACCCCCACCGCGACGACCCTGGTGGTCATCGCCCTGCTCGTGGTGCTTCCACTGGGT
Organism: Gemmata sp.; assembly: GCA_041749835.1. Taxonomy (GTDB): domain Bacteria; phylum Planctomycetota; class Planctomycetia; order Gemmatales; family Gemmataceae; genus Gemmata. The sequence continues at coordinate 3,249 of JBGTAO010000325.1, forward strand.
TGCGAAACGCTTCGCCCAGATCCACCCCCTGCGGTGCCTGCCGCACGCTCGACTCAACCGTCGGAAGCGACTCCTACCCCTACCACGGTGACGTTACCGGGTAAGCACGCAACCCGTCGCGGAGCGTATGTCTTCTATCACGATTTCGAGCTCGATCGGGACGAATCGCTGTTTGCGGAGTTGGAAGCGTTGCCCGACCAGGTTAACGGTGAACTGCGACTGCCACCGGGAAACACCGTCATTCAGGTGTTCCTCTTCGAAACACAGGAACGCTACGAACGCTACATGTTCGACCGCGAACGCGGACGCTACCGGCACCTCCCGAGCCGTCGCGCGTACTTCATCACGGAACCACGGATTGGCGGCGGTGGCGACGAACTCAAGGTGTTCACCTGGATGTCGGGTGGCGAGCACTTGCGCACCGATCTCCGCCACGAACTCACGCACGCACTGCTGCACGGTGTGCTCAAGGATGTACCTTTGTGGCTCGACGAAGGACTTGCAGGCTACTTCGAACTCCCACCGGGTAACGAGGGTGTGAACCCCAGCCATCTGGAAACATTACGGCGAGGCCCATTCCAACCCGATCTGGCCCGACTGGAGGGGTTTGATCAGGTCCGGCAAATGGAGAAGCCCGAATATCGGGAGTCGTGGGCCTGGGTTCACCTGATGTTGCGGGGAAGCCCCGAGAGCCGCAAAGTCCTCCAGAATTACTTGCAGGTGCTTCGCACGAACCCCAACCCGGGCTCACTCCTGGAACGATTGCAAGAAGTCTACCCGGACACCAACGAGGCGCTGGCCGAACATCTCGGAAAGATCGAGAGCCCACGCCAGCGGTACCGGCCACGCTAACCGCACGAGGGCGCTGACAGGAGCGACTCGCCATCCCACGCGGCTGGAGCTGACGCCCGGGGCAAGACTCACGTCACCTTGCCCGGCCTGCTTGATCGGGCTAGTGAAGAGAGAGTCGCCCTTGCAAGTCGCTCGGATCGCAGACGGTTCACTCATGAATTTCCTGATCACCGCTGGCAGCACCCAATCGTCGATCGATCGTTTTCAGTGTGTCACGAGCGTGTTTACCGGGCGAACGGGTACAGCGGTGGCGCGGACGGCCTGGGGCCGTGGACATACTGTTACTCTGGCCACTTCTCGACCCGATGCACTGGTCGAATTCGGGATCAACTACCGCGACCCGGGCGAACGGTTCCATGTCCAGTTATTCCGCACCTACGACGACCTAGCTGTGCTGCTCCAGACGCAACTGAAGCGGGGTGGTTACGATGCCATCTGCCACAGCGCAGCCGGTGGCGAATTGCTACCAGCGGGAACCTACGTGCCCGACCCCGGCACATTCTTCAACGCCCGAACTGGGCAGTGGGAAGCGCGCACGCCCCCGCCTTCGCTCACCGAGCACAAGCACGGCAGAATCACCGGCAACGAAAATGAGGTGTGGCTGCGGTTGGTTCGCGGCCCACGACTGATTGACCGACTTCGGCAACCCTGGGGCTTCACCGGCGTGCTCGTGAAATTCCTGGTGGAAGTCGGTTTAGGAGACTCCGAACTGGTGGCCGCTGCAGAAGAATCGCGCATCCAGTCCGGTGCCGACCTGATGGTGACAACCACGATCGAAGCGGCTGCGCATACCGAGTTCTTGGGACCGATCGGCGATCGCTACGAACGGGTTCCTCGTCGTGAGTTGCCCGACCGGTTGGTGGTCGCCGTTGAAACACTTCACCAGGAACGGATCAGCGATGGCTAACGTGCTACTTGGTGTGACGGGAAGTGTGGCCGCGATCCGCGTTCCCTCGCTGTTCGAAGCGCTTGGCCGGGCTGGCCACAGCGTGAAAGTGGTGGCCACACAAGCGGCGACGTATTTCTTTGATGCCTCAAGCATCGAGGCCGCGAGCGCAGAGCAGGTCGTGTTCCGTGATGCCGACGAATGGCCGGGCGAACGCTATGAACGCGGTGCCGAAGTCTTGCATATCGAACTGCGCAAGTGGGCCGATCTCTTCGTGATCGCACCAATCGATGCCAACACGCTGGCTAAGCTGGCAGTAGGGCTGTGCGACAATTGCCTGACCTGTGTTTGGCGAGCGTGGGACAGCAACAAACCGGTTGTGCTTGCACCGGCCATGAACACGCTCATGTGGCAGAATTCGTTTACCCGACGACACCTGAAGGCTATCGCCGCCGATGCCGGTGCTGCACACATTCCCATGCACCTCGACGACACGCAGTTGATCGCGCAGATCAACGACCGCAGCCCCACTCTGCGGATCGTCCCACCGGTGGTGAAGGAACTCGCCTGTGGCGATGTTGGGATTGGCGGGCTGGCCGAAGTGGAACAAATCGTGGCCACAATCGGTGGCTTACTCACGCGAGCTTAGGCGCACGCCCCTCTTCCAAATCCCCCGCTTGTCCGTACCATTTCAGCGGTTCACTCGCGCGAGCGCAGCCGGAGTTCGGCACGCACTGGCACGGGTTCAAGGGAGCTGAACATGAGAATGTTGTGCGCGGTAGCACTGGGCGTTTGTCTGGTGGCAGCGGCGAGCACTGCTCGGGCGCAGGATGACAATGCCAAGAAACTCGTCGGGGTCTGGTTGGTCGAGAAGTCGGGTAGCGATCTCCCGGTTGGCAGTAGCATCGAGTTCCTAAAAGATGGCAAGATGAAGGCGGTCATCAAGGCCGAGGGAATGGAACTGAAGCTGGATGGAGAGTACAAGGTGGACAAGGATAAGCTGACGGTCAAAATCAAGATCGGCGAAGAAAGCGTCGAAGAAACGGCGACGATCAAGAAGTTGACCGAAGACGTGCTGGAGATCGAAGACAAGGACAAGAAGGTCGATTCGTTCAAGAAAAAGAAGAAGTAATCGCGCGATGTCGGTACTCACGGCTGGTGCGCCGAGATCAAGTGGGGTTGGCCCGCAGATCTGGCGCACCAGCCGTTGCTGTTTTAACGCAGCGCTTGCTGGGCCATGGCGGCGATCGTCTGTCCAATACTGATTGATGCGGTGGCAGCGGGCGACGGTGCGTTCAGCACGTGAATCATGCGATCGGATTGCTGAATAAAGAAGTCATCGACAAGTTTGCCATCGCGGGTCACGGCTTGCGCCCGCACACCGGCACCAGCGGGCACGAGATCGTGAAAGGAGAGTTCCGGAATCAATTGCTGCAGAGCCTTCCAGAACGCCCGGCGACTGAACGAGCGATACATCTCCCCGAGGCCGGTCCACCAGAAACGGCGTGCCATCCGCCAGAAACCCGGATCGGTCGCCATCTCGGTTAGATCGCGGCGACTGAAGTCGGTGCGCTGGTAACCCTCGCGTCGGAACGCCAGCACCGCGTTCGGCCCGCATTCGACACCGCCGCCAATCATGCGCGTGAAGTGGACGCCCAGGAACGGCAGCCGCGGATCGGGCACCGGGTAGATGAGGTGCCGACACAAATGCACAGCCTGGTGCTTCAGCTCATAGTATTCGCCACGGAACGGCACGATCTTCACGCCGGGATCGACGCCACACAACCGAGCCACGCGGTCGCACTGGAGCCCGGCACAGTTCACCAACAACTGCGCCTTCAGCGGCCCATGCGTGGTTTCGATCACCAGCCCATCCGCTTCGCGCCGACAACCCAGGAACTTCGTCGATTTGCGGATTTGCCCTCCGGCCAGCTCGATCTTGCGCGCGAACGCCTCGGCCACCGCTCGGTAGTTGACGATGCCGGTCTCGCGGACTTGCAGCCCGGCAACGCCTCGAACATGGGGCTCGATGTCGCGCAGTTCATCCACGGTTAGCCGTCGCAGACCCTGAAGCCCATTCGCCTGGCCACGCTGTTCGAGTTGCTCCAGCGCCGGAAGCTCTGCTCGCGTGGTAGCCACAACGAGCTTACCGCAGCGGTCGTGGGGAATGCTATTCTCTGCGCAGAAGCGATACATGGCTTCACGCCCCACGGCACAGTTGAGAGCCTTGGCCGAGCCCGGCTTGTAGTAGAGCCCGGAGTGAATTACCCCGCTGTTATGGCCGGTTTGATGTTGTGCCAGTTCCGGCTCCGCCTCGATGAGCACGAGGCCACGCTGCCCCGCCAGAGCCAGCGCCGTTCCTAGCCCCACGATTCCACCGCCAACTACAACGATCTCGGTCGAGTTCAACGCTAATGCTCCGCCGTGCCGGGTCATTCCTGGGAGCGAATCGCCACCAACCCCAATTGGTTAACCGCATCGAACAGGTTATCGGCAACCCCTGCGAGCTTCAGCGCGGCGTGATCGAGATCCTGCACATTCACCGACACACCGTAACCGGTCCGAACCAGAATGGTTCGACATCCCGCGGCGGCACCGGCGGCGAGATCGCTCACCCGATCGCCGAACATCCAGGATTGTGCCAGATCCAAACTGCATTCCGCGGCAGCTTGCAGCAGCAGCCCCGGCTTCGGTTTGCGGCACTCGCAATCCTGACGGAACGCTGCGACCTCGGCATCGGGGTGATGCGGGCAGTAATAGAAGGCGTCGATCCGGGCACTCTGTTCCTGGAGGAGCTTTCCAATGTGCTCGTGGACAGTCGTGATTGCCTCAAGTGGAAACAGGCCACGAGCCACGCCCGATTGATTGGTCACAACGACAACCCGAAAGCCCGCCTGGTTCAACGCCGCAATAGCCGCGGCCGATCCGGGAATCAGACGAACCTGCTCCGGCTCGGCGAGGTAATGGGCCTCTTTGATGACGACGCCATCGCGATCCAGGAAGACCGCTGGCTGAAGTTGCTTCATGGGCTAGAAATGATCGCACGCGACCCGGATCGGGACAAGCCGAGCTAGCCGCCAAGGTTTGCCCGACCGGCACGTTCGCCACGCGAACAGGAAGTTGCCGTGAAAATGGCGTTCGCTCCGTGCTCTTGAGAATGCTAAGATCGCTCCACTTCTCCGGGTTTCATCCCATACCGATACTCTAGAAGGGCTTCTGTCGTGTCAACTGTGAGCACACCACCTGTTCCGATGCCAACGGGGCACCCGATTGGTTTCTGGTTCTTTTTCTGGGGCGAGTTCGCTGAACGCTGTTCGTACTACGGCATGCGGGCGATCCTGGCTCTCTACATGGTCGAGCGTCTTGGTGTCGCGAAGTCCGATGCCGGCACGTTCATGTCGTTGTTCATTGCAGCCTGTTACTTCTTTCCGCTCATTGGTGGCTATGTTGCCGACAACTTCTTCGGCAAATACTGGACGATTGTGCTCTTCTCGATTCCCTACGTAATCGCGCAGTTCCTGGTGGGAATCGAGAATCGGTTTATGGTATTTGGCGCACTCACGCTACTCGCCATGGGTAGCGGCGTGATAAAACCGAACATCTCAACGTTGATGGGTCTTACGTACGACCAGCAACGCCCCGGACAGGATCAACTCCGAACCAGCGCGTTCAGTTGGTTCTACATGGCCATCAATATTGGTGCGGCGCTGTCCCAGTTCGCAATGCCCTGGCTGCGGACAAACTACGGTTACCAAACCGCGTTCCTGTTCCCGGCCGGATTGATGGCACTCGCGTTACTGATCTTTGCACTCGGCAAACGGTTCTACGCCACGGAAGTGATCGAACGCAAGGTCCTGAGCACTGTTGGTGGAGAGAAGATCCCGGACGGCGTGACTGTCACGGGTATTCCCGTGAAGTATCGCGTGGTCACACCGGAAGAGGCGGAAGCCGACCGCGCGTTGAAGCGGCTCACCCTGATGCGGATTGGGGCCTTGTTCCTGACAGTCATGTTTTTCTGGGCGGTCTTCGACCAATCGGCGAGCACGTGGATCTTCTTCGCCGATACGTACATGGACACCACAATCTTCGGCGTAAACGCACCGGCCGACTCAATTCAAGCCTTCAACCCGGTGTTCATTGTTCTGCTCGTTCCCGTGAGCGTTTGGCTCTTCAAGACCCTGGCCAGAAAGGGTTACGAGGTCAAGGCCACACAGAAGATGTCGGTCGGGTTCTTCCTGACGGGCGTAAGCATGGTCATCATGAGCATCGCCGGGTTCCTCGCCGGGCAGAAGCAAGATGCCTTGAAGCTCACGACTCCACAGGGGGCTCTGGTGATCCCCAACTGGGAGAATCTGGAGCTCAGGGACATCAGTGGCAGCACCACCGCGGGTACGGGTGTCACCGTTAGCGCGACGGATTTCCTGTTCGATGATGAGAAGAAGAAACTCACCTTCGGCACAGGCAAAGTGTCGCTGTCGAATGGTCAACAGATCAGCATTGTTGATGGGAACATCCAGACAGCAAGCGTTCCGGAAAGCGCGGCAATGACTTCCGGTGGAGTTCTCGAACCGCTCCTGAAGTCGGGCGAGGATCTGGCCAATGTAAAAGTCGAATCAACCAAGGCCACATTGGAACCGGTGGATTGGGTCAAGCCTTCCGAACGTGTGACCGTGTGGTGGCAGGTGCTGGCGTTCCTGATCATCACGATTGCCGAGATTCTCATCTCGGTCACGGGGCTCGAACTCGCGTTCGTAGCGGCTCCGAAGACGATGAAGAGCTTTGTCACGGCGTGCTGGCTCGCGGTGGTCTTCCTGGCGAATTTGCTCATTAACGCGCCGATCACCCGGCTCTACCCCGTGATGGCACCGGGCGTCTACTTCGCCATGTTGGCAGCGGCGATGGCCGTGGTCATCGTGGTGTTCATCCCGGTGGCCGCGCGCTTTAACCGCGGGATGGCTGAAGCCAAGATTGCGGAGCAGGAAGCAGAAGCTCGCGAAAGGAACACCGAGATGACGTGACATCACGCAATCGCAACAAACGTGTGAGCCCGGACTGGCCGTCTGTCCGGGCTCACGCTGTTTTCTGGCTTGCAATGATCGCTTGTTACGGAAAACGGATCAGTAGCGCGGTAGGTTTGGATCGACGACTTGCGACCAGCGGTCGATCCCGCCGGCCAGCGAAGCCACGTTGGTGCAACCCGCCTGCGCCAGAATGGCCGCACCGCTCATGCTGCGCACACCGTGATGGCAATAGACCACCACGAGCGAATCACCTGGCTTCACTTCGGCGGTCCGGGCATGTAGTTCGCCCAGGGGAATCAGCACGCTTCCTGGCAAGGCACAGTAGGCATGTTCTTCGGGTTGCCGGACATCGAGCAGCACCACGGGGAGCCCGGAATCGAGCATGGCTTTCAAATCGTTCGGTTGAATCTGCGGAACCATGGGTCCAGTCGGTTGGGAGGTTGGCACACACAGTGCCTGGTGTGGAAAACCCACACGGCGGGTATGCGCTAGGCAATATCGGGGAGCCCGAGCTTCGTCAGGTATTCCCGTTCTTTGGCTCGCATTTCGGCACTGCTTGCATCATCGGTGTCGTCGTAGCCACACAGGTGCAAGCTGCCGTGGACGACATAGAGCTGTAGCTCCAGGTTCACATCGTGCTTCCGGTCGGCCGCGTATTCGGTGGCGATCTCGTAACCGATCACGACTTCCCCTTCGAGCACCTTAGCGTTGCAGTCGGTGTACGGGAAGGTGAGCACGTCGGTCGGTTCGTCGTGCTGCAGGAACTGCTTGTTCAGGCGGTGGATGTGGGCGTTATCGACAAATGCCAGGGTCACCTTGCAAGCGCGCACGCCTTCACCCTCGAAGACCGTGCGTGCCGTGTCCTTGAGTGGCTGGAACTCCAGTGCGAATTCGTACGGATTGGCGATCGAAATCCGGAGCATGCCCCGATTATAGGGGGCTTATGCCACGGCGGATTCGCCAATCCGGTTGGGAAGTTGGTTGGTCGAGATCTTCATCGGGCCAATCACGATACCTGTGCCCAGTACTTCCTCGGCCAGGGCGGCGTAATCGGCCGCGCCAGGGCTCTTGGGAGCATACACAAAGACGCTCTTTCCGAAGCTGGGGCACTCGGCCAGTTTGATATTGCGGCGAATCCTGGTTTCGAACACCCGCGCATTGGCCCAGGGCACGTTGGCTCCGCGGCACTTCTCCAGGAACTCGCTGAGATCGCTGACCACTTCCTGGGCGAGTTTCGTGCCCGCGTCGTAGAGGCACACGACAACGCCCGTGACAGCCAGTTTGGGATTGATCCGGCGAGCGACGAGTGAGGTGGTTTCGAGCAGCTTGGAGAGGCCATGGAGAGCCAGGAAGTGCGGCTGGAGCGGAATGAACACTTCATCGGCAGCCGCGAGGGCATTTAGCGTGAGAACACCCAACGACGGCCCGCAATCCATGAGCACGTAATCGAATGGGTCGCAATCACGGGCCATCGATTCACGGAGAATGACCTCACGGCCCACGATACCAGCGAGCTCCACCTCGGCGGCCGCCAGGTTGATATCCGCAGGGGCAACCCAGAGATTCTCCGCCACCGCTCGACGGACTTCGGACAGCGGCTTGTTCGAGACGAGTACATCGTAAAGGGAGGGGTGCGTGCCATCGGGCTCGACGCCCAGATGGGTGCTGGCATGGGCCTGTGGATCGAGATCCATGACACAAACCCGCTGGCCCGCATTGGCGAGAGCGGCCGCAAGGTTGACGGTTGTCGTGGTTTTCCCGACACCGCCCTTTTGGTTGATCACCGCGATCCGTCGCATGGGGTGACTCCATCGGAGCGCCGCAGAACTGAGTCTGGCGGCTTCATCTGGGCTTCTTGCCGCATCCTGAATTGGGCTTATAACCTGAATAACCTCTCCCCGACCAGCCCAACCGAGTCGCCGTTCATGCATCGGCCCGGCGACGGCGGCGTTTCGCCTGCGTCGGGTATTGATACCCGAACGCTCTCGCGCCACACACCCGATTCCACAAGGAGTTGTCGAGCATGTCCACGGCCCGCCAAAGGGCGATCGAATCGATCGCCAACACCGAGTACGATCTCAACCAGATCGACTTCAAGTCCATGCCTCTCAACCAGTTATTCGGGGAACTGGTCTTCAGTGAAGACCTGCAAAAGGAAAAGCTTCCCAAGCCAGTCTTCAAGGCTCTGCAACGCACGATCCGCCAGGGGCTACCGCTCGACCCCAACATTGCCGATGCCGTGGCCTCCGCGATGAAGGATTGGGCACTGGAGCATGGTGCCACGCACTACACGCACCTGTTCCAACCCATGACCGGCCTGACCGCCGAAAAGCACGATAGCTTCCTGAGCCCCACCGGCAGCGGCACCGCCATCGCCGAGTTCAGCGGCAAGGAACTCGTGAAGGGCGAACCGGACGCCAGCAGCTTCCCCAGCGGCGGGATTCGGGCGACGTTTGAAGCCCGCGGCTACACCGGCTGGGATCCCACCAGCCCCGCTTACATCCGTGAAACGCCGAACGGTGCCACGCTCGTCATCCCGACCGTCTTCGTATCGTGGACGGGTGAAGCGCTCGATAAGAAGACGCCTCTGTTGAAGTCGATGGAAGCGCTCTCGGCACAGGCCATGCGCATTTTGAAGTTGTTCGGGAACAGCGAAGTCCAGAAGGTGTTCACTACGGTGGGCCCGGAGCAAGAATACTTCCTGATCGATAAGAACT
>JBGTAO010000326.1:0-1542 GCA_041749835.1 Gemmata sp.
CGCGCCGCACCGGGTGGTTCGATGCACTCGCGGTTCGCTACACCGCATCGCTCGCTGGTATCGACGAAATCACTTTGATGCTGCTCGATGTGCTGAGCGGACTACCGGAGTTAAAGCTCTGCGTGGCTTACGAACTGGATGGTGAGCGTTGTTCACATTTCCCGAGCGACGCCTACGAACTCGAACGCTGCAAGCCGATCTACGAAACCATGGACGCCTGGACCGAAGACATTACCGGAGTGCGAACGCTGAAACAGTTGCCCACCGCAGCTCGGCGCTATGTGGACCGAATTCAAGAACTGGTCGGAGCGCGGGTTTCGGTGGTCTCCATTGGCCCCGATCGAGCACAAACCATTCGCTTGTGATACCACCGGCCATCCGAATTCACATATGAGCCACGACACCGCCATCGCTGCAGCCTCGATCAACCTGGACGCCGCGGCACTACCACGCCATGTGGCAATCATTATGGATGGGAATGGGCGCTGGGCTCGCAGCCGAGGAAAGGAACGGGTCGAAGGGCACGCTCGCGGTGCCAAGTCGGTGGATCTGGTGACCGAGGAATGCTGCCGCCTGGGAATTGGGCAACTCACCCTTTACTGCTTGAGTTCCGAGAACTGGAAGCGACCCAAGCCCGAGATCGAATTTCTGATGGCACTGCTCAAAGAGTACCTGCTCGCCGAGCGGAAGAAGATCCTCGACCAAAACATTCGGTTCATGGTGATTGGTCGGCGCGAAGGACTCCCCGCCGAGGTGCTGACCGAGATCGATGAAAACGTGCGACTCACACGGGAGAATACGGGGCTTACGCTGTGCCTGGCGATCAACTACGGCAGTCGTGCCGAAATCGTGGATGCGGTCCGCGCGATCGCCGTGCGTGTGAAAGCGGGCACATTGGCTCCCGACGCGATCGACGAAGCCACGATCACGGAATCGCTGTACACAACTGGCATGCCCGATCCCGATCTGCTGATCCGTACGGCAGGCGAAATGCGTGTCAGCAATTACCTGCTCTGGCAGATCTCTTATGCAGAACTCTGGGTGACGCCGAAGTATTGGCCCGAGTTCGACGCGACAATTCTCCACGATGCATTTCGCGACTTCGCCGCGCGGGAACGCCGGTTTGGCGGCCTCATACCCGAAGCCGGCACCAAGCAGTAGGCGTAACCCATGATCCGCACCCGGGTGATTGTCGGCTCGATCCTTGCCCTCGTTGTAGCTGGCGTGCTGATTGCCGATAATGGCCTGGCCCCGTGGTTCCCCTTCTTGTTCCTCGCGTTGATGGTGTTGGGGTTCGTCGCTGGGCGTGAGCTCGTTCGCCTGATCCCTGAACAGATACGCCCTTCCCTGCCCCTGGTACAGGTCGGTGTTTTGCTTTGTCTGATCGCCAACTGGTACCCCACGGTGCGAGCGTGGCGTGGGCTTGCTCCGGGCTCGGTGTGGGATGCCGTTATCGTGGCTTTCACGTTCACTCTCTTAACTGCATTTCTTCGCGAGATGTTTCTCTTCACAGGTGAGACTGGCCAGGTTGTTCCCCGGCTC
>JBGTAO010000327.1:0-4750 GCA_041749835.1 Gemmata sp.
GTCGATGCTGACGCCCAACTGAATCGCGATCTGCAGAATCTCGCGCTCTTCGTTTTTGTCGATGTACTTGTCGTCGTAGGCACGGAGTTTGATCTCGTTCACGAAGCGTTTCTTGATCTCGTCGATGGACATGAGAGGTCTCCTTGCGAGTATCGGATGGAGCGCCGGGGTGGCCCAGGGGTGCGAGCAGGCGCAGGACGGTGAAGCCCGCGTAAACGTTTCTTCGCCAACAGATACGAGATCTTTATCGACTTCCACGCGATTATACCGTACCGTACCGCCCATTCAACATACCGTTCCCCGTCGCCCGAGTGGAGTTGTGACGAACAGGGAAGCGGTTCTGGTCCATCTCGGCGGGTACCGTATGAACGGGAAGCGGCTGTTACTCTTCATGTTGGGTCAGTTTGGGATCATGCTGCTGACCCGTTACCTCTTCCAGTGGTTGCTCAAGTTCTCGGATACCCCGGCGGTCGATGGCACGCTGTTCGCTGCTGCGACCGTGGGTGCCATCTTCCTCGGCTTCCGGATCTTCGATGGCGTGACCGACCCCATGGCCGGAGCACTTGCCGACTGGTGGGTGAGTGTTGGGCGGGCCCGGCAGAAGCTACTCCTTCTCGCAGCACCGATTGCTCCGATCGGGTTGGTGCTCAGTTTCTCTCCCACGGCAGCAATGTCGGAAGCCACACGGTCCGCGGTACTCATTGGTGGGCTGTTCGTCTTCTTTGTCGGGTACACGATCTACGCCATCCCATACTGGACGTTAGTCGAGGATTATGGCAAGCACGCGGAGGGGGGCCAACGAGAACTGTCAAACATGCTGGGGCTGGGGCTGATTCTGGCGACAATCGCCGGGTTCGTGGTGACGCCAATCGTGATCGATAAGCTGGGTTACCGCGATGCAGCGGCTGTGGTCGCCATCCTGTCCTTTTGCTGCATGCTCGCGCCGTACTTTGCGGCTCCCGAGGTCGCTTCGACAGCACCGCCTGCCGTTCGGCTCACGCTCAGCCAGACATTCTCGACGTTCCTGGGGGCACTCAAGAATCGCCGATTCCTCGCCCTGATGGCGCTACTGGCCGGCTCGCAGATGTCGTTCACCGTGCTCACGGCCTCGGCTCCCTTCATTGCAACCGATCTCCTGGGCGGAACCGATAAAGATGTTGCGTTCCTCCTGGGGCCACTGATCCTGACCGCGGTTCCCATGTTCTACTTCGCGCCGAAGGTGTCCCGGGCGTTGGGGTGGTATCGCGCCTTGATGTACACCTCGTTGTTGCTGGGAGTGCTCTACTGTGCCTGCAGTGTGGTTGGAACCAGCATCATCTACTCGCCGATGGTCACGGCTGCGCTGTTGTTCTCTTCAGCAGGCCCGATGATTGCGATCTTGCTCGCCCTGGATGCTGAAGCGATCACCGGGTGCGTGGAGCCCCATGAAAAGTCTGCGATTGGCATGTACTTCGGGGCGTACAACCTGGTGATCAAGACGCTCAACGGTGTTGCGATCGCGCTGACCGGAATTCTGGTAGGGCTCTCCAAGGGGGAATGGGGTTCTGGCGCGATCCGGTTCGCGGTGATCGTAGCCGGCTTGCTGCTGTTCCTGGGAGTCGCTGCTTCGCTCCTCATTCAGCGTGGTGGCCGAACCCGAAACCTGCCAAAGGCCCCAGGCGTTACTTTGCCAGAACAATCTGGAAACCAATGAACGCGGCGTATGCCACGAGCAAGAGCGCGCCTTCCCAACGGCGAATCCGCAAGCCCGTGGCAATCGTGATCAGGAACAGGATGGCGAAGCCGACCATCAGGGGCAGTTCGTTCGTCAGCAGCTTTTCGGGCACATGCATGGGCTGGACTACCACGGTGATGGGCAGAATCAACAAGATGTTGAAGAGGTTCGAACCCGCGATGTTCCCCAGCACGATGTCGGATTCACCCCGGTAGGCGGCGGCGATGGATGCGGCGACCTCCGGCAGCGAAGTGCCCACGGCCACGATCGTCATCCCAATGAGGAGTTCACTGACATGCAGCGAACGGGCGATTTCGACAGCCGATTCGACCATGAGATGCGCCCCGCCGATCAGCCCAACGAATCCGATGAGTACGAGCAAGCCAGCCAGCCACACGGGCATCTTCACCAGCATGGCCTTCTCGGTTTCGACCACCTCGGCTTTCACGCGGATCGTTTCCGCACGAGCATTGCGGTACATGAAGACGCAGAGGAGGACGAACCCACCCAGTAACACCAGGCCATCTTCTCGACTCAACGAACCATCGCGACACAGGTACCAGAGCAACACACTGACCACGATGATCAGTGGTATCTCGACTCGCAACATCCGCATGTGTGCCGTGAGCGGGCGAACCAGAGCCGCAATTCCGAGGACCAACCCGATATTGGCGATGTTGCTACCCACAATATTCCCCAGCGCGATATCGGAACTCCCCTTGAGCGCCGCCGACAAGCTCACGACCAACTCGGGAGCCGAGGTGCCGAACCCGATCAGGGTGAAGCCGATCATGAACGGGCTGACACCCAACGCGGTGGCCAGACGGACCGAACCACGGATCAGGCTTTCTGCGCCGATCACCAGGATGATCAGGCCGAGAATGAACAGGCTGATATGTTCGAGCATGATGCCTCAGTGATAGAGCAGAACGGGGACTTTGCTGGCACGCAAGACACCGCGTGTGGTGGAACCGAAGAAGAACTCGCGCAGGGCCGAATGCCCGAACGCACCCATCACCACCAACCCCGCCTGGAATTGCCCAGCATGATCGAGCAGCACGGCCGCGGGATCGAGTCGCGTTTCCACGGGGCGAGCTTTCACGGGGACACCGTGCAGCGAGAGGTAATCGACCGCTCGCTCAGCCGTTCGCGCCGCCTCGTCGATTTCCTCATCGATCGTGACCACGACATTCTCGTACTGCGAAGCCAGCCCGGTTGCCACGTATGCGGCGAGTGTTCGCGCCGCTTGCAAGCTGCCATCGTAACCGATTACCGCAGTCGCACCGTCACCGAGCGTGGCCGGTACCACCACCACGGGGCGGGGCGGTGAGTGCAGCACTTGATCGAGCGTATCGCAAGGGCCACCGCCCGGCATCGCACGGAAGTACGTTTCCAGCCCGAGCAGAATGAGATCGTAGCGCTGGGCCTGCGTCAGAATCGCTTCTGCGGGGTCTCCCACCTCGTGGGTTGTTGTGTAGGCCACGCCCGCGTCGGTACAGCTGGTGGTGAATCGCGCCAGGAATTCGTTGGCCTTGGTTCGGGCCTCGGCGACCTTCTGATCATCGCCGAACATCCGAATGAACCCGGACCCCGCCGGCATGACTTCGGGAGCCGTGAGCCCCGGGCGATCGATCACCGCTTCGCCCGCCACAACCACGTTGCCACGCTTCGCCCAGCGCAATGCCAGCGCCACCGCAGCATCGCTGAATGCCGAGCCATCCAGACCCACCAGAATACCCTTGAGCATGAGTTGCCCCCGTGCGCCCGCAGGCCGTTGGAACGCACGATTGTACCCAGCCGATGCGTGATCGCCGAGCAGGTTCCCGACGAACCGAGGCTATTGCGCGTTCGTGATTACGTGGGATTTCGAGCAGCACTTCTGGCGGGGAATCGACGCAAGCGGGGAGCAGGAGGCGTCGCCACGGGGTAGGTCGGCCAGGAAAGTGAACTGAGCCCAGGGGCAGCCCCGGGCTCGCTCGGACATCGCAGCTCGTGGACGGGCTACCCCACGAAGATTCCGGTGCGGCTATCGGGCATGGGGTCGAACCACTGAGCTGCCGAGGCATTCCACCCACTGCTCGTAAGTTGCGACGACAGGAAGAACGTGGCCTGCTCACCACGCGACGATGCAATCACCAGTTCCGGGCGGTTGTCGCCATCGGTATCGGCCGAGAAGCCGAGCCGCACACCCGATCCATCGGTCCACGCCCCCTGCCCCACGATTGGCGTAGCATTCCCTCCTACCAGTGCCGACCCGCTGTAGAGGTACACTTGTGGCGAACCGGCACCGCGGCCCACGGCAATATCGGCGTAGCCATCACCCGTGATATCGCCCACCGCCACGTTCACCTCGCCCAGGTAGTTGCGGCTGAACGGGAAATACCCCGCGAACAGTTCGACCGGCTTCTGCCCGACCCGCAGCGATTGGCCACTGTAGGCACGCAGTTGGCGCAGTTCTGAACTGCTCACCACAATGTCGGCGAAGCCATCGCGGTTCACATCACCCACGCCCAGCCGTACGCCACCCATGAAGGTCGCCTTGTACGCGGCGAACTGCTTGATCAGTTCTCCCGTGGCTCCCGAGATCACCCGCACCAGGGGCGAACCCCCGCCTGCAACACCCACAACAATGTCATCCGCACCATCGCCATTCACATCGCCCGATGCCACCACAACACCACCGCCGAACGACTCGAATGGTGTGTATCTGGCGATCTCCTGTCGCGTCGCGCCGTCCCAGACTTTCACCTGCGCCGCCATGCCAACACCACTTCCCACGATGATGTCGTCGATGCCATCGCGGTTGATGTCGCCACGGGCCACAGTCGCACCGCCGGAATAGCTAGTGCCGAACGGAGCCCAGGAAGACCACGACTGATCCGAATACTGCACCCGAACAACGGTCGATACGCCTCGCTCGGTGGCCACCGCCAGCACCGGCGTGGGCTGGTTGATTGTGGTCGGCGGGGTAACCAGTGGCGGCGATACCGCTGGCGGCACCACGACCGCTGGCGGCACCACGATCGGCGGCGATAC
>JBGTAO010000328.1:0-14402 GCA_041749835.1 Gemmata sp.
TGCGGACATTTCTATCGGGGCCTGACAGGGTGCAGAATCTCCTGTTGACACCCGCAGTGGCGACGCTATGTCTCTCCCCCTTCAACACGCAACAGTGAGTGTGTCTCGGGTCGCAGTTCTACTGGTGTGGGGCCGGGGGGCTGTCCGTCCTGCTGGGGGAGGAGACCAGATGAAGAACTTCGTGTGGACCGTGGCCGCATTGGTGGTGCTTACGGTCGGGCCTGCTCGGGCCGGCGATATCGAGTTCAGGCCCATTGATACCAGCAAGTATGTTGTGAAGCCCAGCCGTACCGCGGCGAACATTGCCTCGCAGTCGATCAACCTTATCGGCCAAACGGCTGCCGGGTCGATCGAGAACAACGGCTATGTGAAGACGATTAACAATCTCTTCAGCAAGAAGATTATCGTGCCGACGACGCAGGCCGGCCCCAGCGGATTGCCCGCGCCGAACATGTTCCCGTCTACACGGTACAAGAGCTACAACAACCCGGTGATGCCGACGATGCAACCCGTCCGTCGGCGCTAAGCGATTTTGCAACAGCCCGGAGCACGCAGGAAGGACAGAAGGCCTTTCTCGCGCTCCGGGCTGTTCTGCTTCCGGCACACGTCGCACGTGGTCACGGCTTCCAGTAATCGGGCAAGCCTGCTTTTGTCGCACGAACGATTTCCAGAACCGCACGCCGATCGTCTTTCGAGAGATGCGCGAACGCCGGGGATTGATCCTGCCCCGAGAGCACTTCCCACAAGCGCCGATACACGCGATCCTTGGCCACAGCGGGTAGGCCGTCGAACTGTGTGGAATAGATCTGGTAACTGAGCGGGTAGCGGAACATCCGGCTCTTCAGGTCGAATTCCCGTAAGGAACGCTTCTGCGCATCGAACGGTCCGCGTGCGGCGAACTCGCGGGCGAACTCCAAGGTACCGGCGATGGGTTCGGTCAGTTTCGCTTCCTCGCAGAACAGCACATACTTCACGAGCGGTTCGCAGGCCCAGTGAATCCGCTTGGTAATACTCTCACGTTGCTTGCCCGGCGGGTCGCCGAGTGCCGCGTTCAGTTCGTCCTGTTCGTGGAGCGCCCGCCGCGTGAGAAAGTTCGCGCGGGTCAGCCGATTCTGCACTTCACCCTGGTGTTCGAGCACCATGAGTGCCACCAGATCGCTATGCGGGGTCAGGTAGTTCGCCACGGTGAAGTAGGGCTTCAGATCGGTGACGTTCGCATTCTTCGGTTCCTGCCCCTCTCGGGCCCAGGGCCAGCCGCCCACGATGTGGTTGCCCAGGTGATCCTGCTTGCCGCTGGTGCCGGTCACATACCAACCGCCCCAGCGATCCTCGAATGGGGTGGAATGATCGACTCGCTTCGTGCCACGCGACAATACCGGATCGCCGCGTGAGTCGGGCGAGACCGAACGCACCAGGTGCCCCGGGAAACCCTGATTCGAGGACGAGGCGTGACAGATCAAGCAAGTCTCGGTCTGGCGGGTGAACCGCGCGGGTTTGTCGGCACGCTGATCGAGTGTGTAAAAGACCGTGCCCAAGTTCGGGTCGGCGGCCGTCACTTCGAGAACACGGCCACTGCGGCAAAAGCCGATGCTTACATCGTCATTGAAGTAGATGGCTCGCGGTGTCTTCGGGCCAATACGGTCCCGCTGCAAGCTTGTGCGCGAGAAGACCAGCAGTTGCGACGAGGCGGGAACCTCGAGCGCTGCCAACAACGACTTCAAGTACCCATGCTCGTCGTCCCACTTCAGCCCGCCCGCCTTCTCCTTCCACTGCCGCTCCAGTTGGCTGATAGCGTTATCGGCTGTGGCTGTCGTGTACTGAATCGGTGGGGAATCGATATCTGTGGCCGTGGCACCGGGCTGGCTTGCGACCAACCCGAGCAACAGCGTGATCACGATTGCGGATCGTGCAGACATGCGAGAACCTCCGTCGGCGTGGCCATCAAACGGCCACGCCAGGAAACTTCGAGCCATCAGTTCTGTTGCATCACGCGGGCCAGGTCTTGCTTGGCATCGGTGCCGATGATGCGGAGATCGAACTTGTCTTGCAAGATCTTGAACACGTTTGGCGTGATGAACGCCGGCGGGTTTGGCCCCAGGTTGATCCCTTTCACGCCGAGGGCCAGCAGCGTCAGGAGCACCGCCACGGCCTTCTGTTCGAACCACGAGATGACCAGCGTGAGCGGCAACTCGTTGACCGAACAATTGAAGGCATTGGCCAGCGCGACGGCCACGGCGATGGCACCGTAGGCATCGTTACACTGGCCCATGTCGAGCAGGCGGGGCAACCCCAGGTGTTTGCCGTAGTCGTGGGCGTTGATGCGGAACTTCCCACAGCCCAAGGTCATGATAAACGAATCGGCGGGCGTGGCCTCGGCATAATAGCTGAAGTAGTTGCGGCCCGGCTCGTAGCCATCGCAACCGCCGATCACGAAGAACCGGCTGATCTGCCCGGCCTTCACGGCGTCCACAATTGTGCCCGCGGCGTTCAGCAGTACCTGGCGGTGATAGCCGATCTCGTGCACTCCGTCGACTCGCTTGCTCAGTGGTGGGCACGCTTTCGCCTTGGCAATCACGGCACGGAAATCGTTCCCGGGAATGCGCGTGCCGCCCGGCACCGCGGTGAATCGCGTGGTGAAGATGCGAACGGCGTAATGGGCCGGCGGAATCAGGATGCAGTTGGTCGTGGCGACCACCGGGCCACCGAACGCCGGGAACTCGCTCTTCTGCTTCTGCCACGGCCCACCATAGTGCCCTGCCAGATTGGGGTGCTGCCGCAACTTCGGATACATGTGCGCGGGCAGCATCTCGCCGTGCGTGTAAACGTTGATGTCCGTTCCTTCGACTTGCAGGAGCAAATCCCAGAGATCGACCAGATCGTGCCCCGTGACCAGAATGCCCGGGCCGGCCTTGGTTCCCACCGTGACCATGGCCGGCGACGGATCGCCGAACTTCTCGACATGCCCACGATCGAGCAGTTCCATCACACGGAAGTTCTTGTGGCCCACCTCCAGGGCAATCTCCAGCAACGACTCCAGATCGAAGTTCACGTTGGTCATGGTGGCGAACAGCGCTTCT
Source organism: Gemmata sp. (assembly GCA_041749835.1). Taxonomy (GTDB): domain Bacteria; phylum Planctomycetota; class Planctomycetia; order Gemmatales; family Gemmataceae; genus Gemmata. Next base: position 3,078 of record JBGTAO010000328.1, read on the forward strand.
TCGATGAAAGCGGAAACCGCTTCATCCGTCTGGCCCAGTCGTCGCGCGTGATTGGCGTAGGCCGCCATGCCCTTGAGTCCATAGAGAATGGTTTCCTGCAGGCTTTGCACATCGGCGTCCTTTCCACAGATCCCGGGGCTATGGCTGCACCCAGTGCCGCCCATCGTTTGTTCGCACTGATTGCAATGCATCGGGAGAGCCGCGGACATGGTGAAACCTCGTAAGCAGAGCTAAATAGGATATAATGATCTTATTATCCAGAATTGCGCCACAGCGTCAACCCCGTTGTTTGACCGATCGGTTCTGTTGCGGGATTTTCTCTTGGGAATTGGGGTGCGTGACCGCCGAAAGTACCTTCTGTCTTTGCGGTGCGTGTTACGCAAACTGTGGCAGGTCGCCCTCCACGAGTATGGCCAACAAATCGGCATCGAATGAGACTGGCAGTAAGATAACTCCATGCCCCCAATCGAGGAAGCTGTGCTGAAGTCGCTGCGCGACCCCGATCGGGGCCGGCGCAACCTCGCCGCGCTGGCGGCTCACCTGGACGAGGCATCGCTGCACGAGCTTGGGTCGCTCTTGGCGCGGTTGCTCCCGCGCACACCCGATCCCGATATGGCGTTGAACAATCTCGAACGCCTCATCGCGCAGCCCGTGGCCCGCACACAGTTGCCGGTGCTCATCGAATCGCGGGCTCGGGGGCTCGATTCCGTCCTCCAACTTCTGGCCACTTCGCAGTTCTTCGCGGACACGCTGACAAACTCGCCCGAATTGCTCGATACCGTCCGCAATCCTCCGCGGCGTAACCCATCGACTGCGGAACTCACGGGACAACTTCGCAGTGAAGTTGATGCTGCGGGTGAGGACGTGGCGGTGCTCCGGGCGTTTCGCCGTTTTCGCAATCGCCACACCTTGCGAATCGGCATTGGCGATGTGGTGCGTGATCGCCCGCTCGATGAAGTCACGCGGGAACTGGCCCGTGTGGCCGATGCTTCCATCGAGGTGTCACTCCAGCACGCGCTGCGGACCGTAACCGCTCGGTTTGGTTCACCGCAAGGCCACGATGGGCGGCCCGCTCGCATCTCGGCGCTGGCGTTCGGCAAACTTGGCGGCGACGAGTTGAACTACTCCAGCGACATCGATTTGATGTTCGTTTACGACTCGGATGGCGAAACCAGTGGTCGCCGTACGGGGGCAACCAACGCCGAGTTCTTCGCACGGGTCGTGTCGGAAGTCGTCCGGTTGCTGTCGAGCCATACCGATCGCGGCTTTGCGTACCGTGTGGATCTGCGACTCCGGCCCGAAGGGAACCGTGGGCCGCTTGCACGCAGCATGGCCAGCACCTTGAGCTACTACGACACAATGGGCCGCACCTGGGAACGCCAGGCGCTCATCAAGCTCCGCCATGTCGCCGGCGACCTACCGCTCGCCCGGGAGTTCCTGGCCGCTATCGAGCCATTCGTTTACCGTAAATACCTCAGCTTCGCCGAGATCAACGAAGTGAAAGCGCTGAAACGGCAGATGGAGCAGCGAGCGCTGTCCAGCGCCAGCCGCGAGACGAGTGGTTCCATCTCGCCGCAAGACGTAAAGACGGGTGCCGGCGGCATCCGCGACATCGAATATGCGGTGCAGTTCCTGCAATTGCTCAATGGGGGCGACCTCCCGGCCGTGCGGCAACGCAATACGCTGCTGGCCCTCGACGCGCTCGAAATCACCGGCTGCCTCACCCCGCAGGAAACGTACATTCTCTCCGATGCGTATCGCTTTCTACGAAAGACCGAGCACCGCTTGCAGTTGCTCTTCGATCTGCAAACGCATCGGCTCCCGAACACGCCCGAAGAACTGCGCAAGCTCGCATTGCGCATGGGCTACACTGTTCGCAGCCCCGACCCCGTGATACGCACCCCTGAGGCACGGGAGACCGCTGTTGCGACCGGTTCCACGGAGGCGGCCCCGGTGCACGAACCGGGTGGCGAACCTCGCCCGCTCACGCCCCAGAAGCGTTCACCGCTCGACGAGGTGACCCCCGCGCAGTTGGACACCCGCGACCTGCTCATCGATCCGCTCGATCAATTCCTGAAGGACTTGCACGACAAGACCACGCTCGATCGCACGATCCTCAATCACTTGCTTCACCAGACGTTCCGGGATGCCGGCGACACGGATGATCCCGAGTCCGATCTGATCCTGAATCCGGAGCCCGATGGGGAAGCGGTGCGGGCGGCGCTGCAGCGCTACCCGTTTCGCGATCCGCTGAAAGCCTTCACGAATCTGTCGCAACTGGCGAGGGAATCGGTGCCATTCCTGTCTTCACGGCGTTGCCGGCACTTCCTGGCCAGCATCGCCCCGCAGTTACTCCAGGCCGTCGCTGATACGTCCGACCCCGATGAAGCGCTGACGCAACTGGAGCGAGTCTCGGCTTCGCTCGGGGCCAAGGCGGTGCTCTGGGAACTCTTCAGCCAGAACCACCCGAGTTTGAAGCTGTATGTCGATCTGTGCGCGGGAAGCCCGTTTCTGTCCGGGTTGCTGATCAATAACCCGGGGATGATCGACGAGCTGCTCGATAGCCTGGTGCTGAACCAGCCTCGCACAGCCGACGAACTGTCCATGGAACTCGCGGAGTTGTGCCGGGGTGCCAGCGACCCGGACCCGATCTTGCACAGCTTCCAGGACAAGGAGTTCCTGCGCATCGGTGTCGGCGATCTGCTGGGCAAGGTCGAGATTCGCCAGACCACGGCCGCGCTCTCCGATGTGGCCGATACGGTGCTGAATCAGGTTGTCGAACTGGTTGAACCCGGTGTGCGGGCGAAGTGGGGCAAGCCCGGCGGCGGTCAGCCCGACTCCCCTGGCACCGTCGCATCGGTTTCTCCCGGTGGGTTCGTGGGTTCCGAAGACGTTGGCACTGCAAGCTATCCGTGTCGGTACGTTGTGTTGGGACTGGGCAAGCTCGGCGGCCGGGAGATTAGCTACCACAGCGATCTCGATTTGTTGCTGATCTACGAGAGCGATGGCATCACGGATCGGGGCGAACCCAACTCGCAGTTCTTCACCGAACTCGCTCAGCGTGTCATCAAAACTTGCAGCCGATTGGGGCCAATGGGGCGGCTGTATGCCGTGGATATGCGGTTGCGGCCAACCGGCAAATCGGGTTCGCTCGTGCTCCCGTTGTGCGAGTTCCAGCGTTACTTCGTCAGCCCCGGGTGCCAGTTGTGGGAACGGCAATCACTGGCACGCGCCCGGGTCGTCCGCGGGGATAGCGCGTTCGCAGCACAGGTGATGAATGCCGCGCGTGCGGCCGTTCTCGGGAAGCCGTGGACACCCGAGCTCAGCGAGGAAGTTCGGGCGATGCGGCTGAAGCTGGAGAGCACGGCCAATCCGCGGAGCTTGAAGCGAGGACCGGGTGGGATTGTCGATGTCGAGTTCGCGGTTCAGTTGCTGCAGATCCGTTATGGCCGGGAACACCCCGAGATCCTGCTGCCGAACATCTGGGAAGCGCTGGACACGCTCGAACGGGCCAAACTGTTGGCCCCCGAGGTCGCCGATGGGCTTCGCATGGGTTATTCGTTTCTCCGGCTCGTGGAGGCCCGCCTCCGGATCGTCACGGATCGGCCGCTAACCGAGATCCCCGAATCTGAGGAAGATCGGTCCAAGCTGGCTCGACGGCTCGGGTTCGATCAACCGTCCACATTTCTCGCGGAATGGAAACACGTCACGAGCCAGATCCGCAACCATTACAACGCCATCACGGCTGCCTCCTGATCCCGCGCTTCACGTGGTGCGACTCGGTGAGCCGGCGCGGTTGCCCAAAGCCGAATCGAGCCATCACGAAATTTGTTAAGCTTTGTTGGTTATCCGGACGACAACAGATGTGTGGGATTTCGCAATGCTATCGCCTGGCTCTCGGGAGGCACGCACTCCCCCGCACGATCCGAGCTGCCTCCGGGCCAGGGCCGGTGGTTCGTCGCGCACTTCGCACTGCTAAGCACGATATTTGCAATCGGTTGCGCCGACTGCAAGTTCCTTAGCAAAACCTGCCCACCCCCTGCCGATCCACGTGCCGCCGAGCAACCGGCCCCGAGCGTCGCCTATCGCATTGGCTGTCCGGATGTGCTCCAGGTCGAGTTCCTGGACTTCCCGAATTGGAATGCGCTCGCCTCGGTGGATCTCGATGGCCGGCTACCGCTGGAGCGCCCGGGCGGGTTGCGTGCCGAAGGGCGAACGCTGGAAGAAGTACAAGTGGATCTCGCGGCGTTGGCAGGGGTTCACCCCGACCGGGTGGTGGTACAACTGGCAGCCGCACGGAGTTCTCGCATCTATCTTTACGGTCCGATTCGGGGCCGGGCGCGCGTGATCCCGTATCAGGGGCCGGAACCCGTCATCGACTTCCTCCGGCGTGTGGGCGGCTTGCCACCCGGGTCCAAGCTCAATCAGGTCTTTGTAGTACGGCCCAACGTGGCCGCCGGCGCGGACACCGAGGTCTTTCCCGTGGATGTCACGGCGGTGCTGATCGAGAACAACCACAGGACCAATATCGTGCTGAAGCCTTCCGATGAAGTCTACATTGGCGAGACGAAGCGGTCGGTCTTCGCCCGCATCCTGCCAGACTGGCTTGGCCCAGCCTACCGTGAGTTGTGCGGCCTCTTGCCAGACGACTGGTGGCCGATCACGCTCGTGCGGCCTCACCGGCCCTAGAGTTGACGTGCTGTTTCTCGTGGGAATCCTGAGATACACTGAAACCGAAACATCACTCGCCACACCGCACAGGCTCGCAATGATTCATGCCCGGCTTCGGGAGTTCGCTCGGCGAACCACTGCTGCGAACCCATCCGGGATCATCGCCACAGCGACGGAACGGACCGTACTCGCCCGTGCCGGTGTGACCGATCCCACGGCTCAGAAGTATGCCGTGTGGCGACGGTCCGTGTTATGGATCGCACTAGTACCGTGCACCCTGGCGGCGGTGCTGGGCCTCATCAACGTCATCACACTGGATACGGAAGATCGAGAGTTCCTCAGCCATTTCGGCGTCGTGCTGCTGTACGTTCAGGCACTCGCGTTGTTTGCACTCCCCGTGGCCGCCGTGCTCGCGGCTTGCTGCTATGATCGCCTGGTGGCTTCGACTCGGATCGTGCTGATCGGCGGCATCATCTCGCTTACCGTTCCGTTGCTGGTCGCGATCGTACCGGGTGACTGGATCATCCATTTGGAGAACGACCCTGATTCGTCGCGCGAAGTGCTGGAGGTGCAACGCTCCGTGATCGGGATGGTGCTGGGCGTTCAGTTCTACCTGATCCTGATGCCCAGTGTGCTTTCGCTCTTACCCGCCGTGAGCCGGGCATGTGTACGCATCAAGACCTTTTTGCCCGAGTCGCTCGCTCCCGGATGGGGACTCGTGGCAAGCGTGCCCTTGTTCGTGTTACTCACAATCGCGGCGTTTGTGTTGCTGTATCATCTGGCTGGGAACCTGTTGCTCATTTTCGGGCTCGTGTTCTGGGTCGGCGCGCCACTGTTGTACCTGACGCGGTATCGGCTGCTGACACGACCGGTGACGAATCCTGCCGATTTGGACGCACTGGCAAAGACCCAGCGCCTGGTGATGGCCGTCATTCTCGTGGGAATCGGGCTGCTGATCATTTATCTGTTCACCGCCCGTTTCCTGGGTAAATCGGTGATCGGGCTCGACAGTGAGGGTTCGCTGATTCGACCGTGGGAGCTGGAACTGCACAAGAAATGGATCGAATTTATCGGTCGATCGCTGTTCCTCACGGTGCTGTTCGCGGATGTGCTGATGCACATGGCCCTGTCGGTATGGCGGGAAGAGAACGCCTTCACGAACACACCAGCCGCCCGCGTATACGACGAACGAATGGCGGGCTTGGCGAGTGCTCTGCAGAACCGCACTCCGTGAGAATCCTTCTCACGCCAGCGGAAGCGAAACGCGATCACGCCGGGCATGCGGCAGCGGCCCGCGGTTCCGATCACCTGCCTCGACCGGCAGCCCGGTTGTGACGTTGGCGGCCTCGTTCACCAGTAGCACATCGCCGTAGAGCGTGAACGGGCTCGAATCGGTGATGGCAAGGCGCACGGTTTGCCCGATCAGGCGATCGGTTCCGTCGAACACCACGATGTGATCGGTCATGGTGCGGCCCGTGAGTTGCTTCACCAGCGTGGCCGAGTCGTGCTCGCCACTGGCCAGGTGCGATTGCTCGCGGCGACTGGGTCCCTCCACGAGCACCTCCACCGTTTGGCCCACTTGCGCCCGGTGATCGGCGCGACTATTTTCGTTTTGAATCGCGAGCAGATCGTTGTTACGCCGCTTCTTCACGAGTTCCAGCACATCATCAGGATAACGATCGGCCGCCTTGGTTCCGGGGCGTTCGCTGTATTTGAAGATGAACGAGTTTTTGAAGCGGGCCACCCGGACCAGTTCCATCGTCTTGGCAAAGCTCTCGTCGGTTTCCCCACAGAAGCCCACAATGAAGTCGGAACTGACGGCGACACCGGGCACCTTTTCACGGCAACGCTCCAGCATCTCCAGGTAGTACCCGGCGGTGTAGTTCCGTTTCATGCGTTTTAGCACGTCGTCGCAGCCGGACTGTACCGGAACGTGCAGGTACTTCACCACCTTGGGGAGTTCGCGCACGACATCGAGCAAGTTGTCGGTCATATCCTTGGGATAGTTGGTGACGAACTTGATGCGTTCGAGCCCCGGTGTGTCGTGCATACCGGCAATGAGATCGCCGAGCCGCGTGATGCGGCCATCGCCGTGATCGTGCGCGTAGCTGTTGACGGTCTGCCCAATGAGGGTGACTTCTTTGCAACCCTGATCGACGAGTTGCTGCACCTCGGCCCAGATCTGGCGGGGCGGCCGGCTTTGCTCGGGGCCGCGAGTGCTGGGAACCACGCAATAGGTGCAGAACTTATCGCAACCAATCTGAATGCGAACGAAGGCCTGAAACGGTGTCGCACGCATGGTGGGGTCGCGGGTCGGGTCGTAGCTCACGAAGCTGGCTTCGACTTCGTCACGTGCCGCGTCGGCCCGGCCCAGGCTCACCGCCAATTGCGGTTCCCGCGTCGCCTTCACCTTCTCGACCAGTTGCGGAACCTCGGCCAGTTGCCCCGTGCCGACCACCAGATCGACATACGGTGCCCGCTTGCGAATGATCTCCTGGTCCTTTTGGGCCATGCACCCGAGCACACCGACCACCAAATCGGGGTTGAGGAGTTTGAGCGGGCGAACCCGGCCCAGGGCCGAGTAGGTCTTCTCTTCGGCATGTTCGCGCACGGAGCAAGTGTTGAAGAGCACCACGTCGGCGTTCGCGGTGCTATCGGTCAGATCGTAGCCCTGGCGGCGTAGCGCACCGATTACCAGTTCGCTATCGAGCACGTTCATTTGACAGCCGACGGTTTCGATGAAGACTTTCTTGATCATGGTCGGGATCACCGTTATGAGACGGGGCCGGCCCGGGTATCGGGTTGTGAGGTGCAAGATACAGGAGTTGTGTCCGAGTTCAAACTGAGGCCCGGGTGATCGGCATAATCTGCCGTGGGGTGTCAGGTTCTCGCGGACAAACCGCAGACAGCACTGCTCTTTCGGGGTATGGTGAACGGTGTCCTGTTCTCCATCGAGTTTGCGAATGGTTGCACCGATCCCGGAACAATTGACGCCCGAACTCGTCTTCCGCGAGTACGCGCCGCGCATTTACCAAATTGCTCGCCGCATGCTGGGCAACGACGCCGACGCCGAAGACGTGACGCAGGATGTCCTGCTGCAAGTCGTGCGCAAACTGGACACCTTTCGCGGGCAGAGCCAACTGGGCACCTGGCTACACCGCGTGACGGTGAACGCGGCACTGGCGCATCGCCAAAAACGAGCGAATCGCCAGAAGTACGAAACCAGCGAGAACATCGACGAGCTGGCCACCGTGGAAGGACCAACCGGGCCAGTGAATCGCTGGAACGAGTTGCCCGAAGAACCGGTACTCGCAGCCGAGCAGGCCGAGATCATCGAGCAGGCCATCGGCACGCTGCCAGAACCGTTCCGGGATGTGTATATCCTGGCCGATGTGGAAGGGCTCGCGAACTCCGAGATCGGCGAGATGTTGGGGCTCTCGTTGCCGGCCGTCAAGAGTCGGCTGCACCGTGCCCGTCTGCGAATGCGGGACGCTTTGGCCCCGCACTTCGAAGGAGGCTTGGCGTCATGAATTGCCAACAACTTCTCCAGGTTCTTTTGGATTATGTCAGCCGGGAATTGGTGGTCGAGCAGTGTGAAACGGTCGAAATCCATATCCGATCGTGCGAGCGCTGCAGCATTCTCGTGACTTCGTACAAACATACGGTGCGGATCGCGAAGGCGTTGCCCAAATGCGGGCAGTTACCGCCAACGCTGGAAGCCCGCCTGCGCCAGGCGATGGCAGCCCACCTCAAGGATGATGCCGGTACCACTCAAGGATGATTGCGCTCTGCATCGGCGTTCGTGTTCGACTCGCAAGACTGGTTCGATCAACCTCGGCAGATTCCTCCAACCCCTCGCGCGAGGTGAGTGGATGCGGATATTGGTACTCGCAGATATCCACGGGAATCGGGCGGCACTGGAAGCGATCCAGGAACCATTCGATGCCTGCCTCTGCGTCGGCGACCTGGTGGACTACGGACCCGAACCCGGCCCCTGTATCGATTGGGTGCGCGATAACGCCCTCTACTGCGTTCGGGGCAACCACGACCACGGTGCGGCGCAAGATGTGAGTGTGCAGGGAGCCACGGGGTTCCGGTTCCTCACCTCGGTCACACGACCCCTCACCGTGGCCATGCTCACCAGCCGACAACGGCGCTTTCTCGCCGACTTGCCCACCTCGCGCATGTTCACGATCGGTGGCAAACGCTTCTTGCTCGTTCACGCCACGCCACGCGATCCGATGGACGAATACGCCCTACCCGACCCGGAATTCTGGGCACCACGCATCCAAGGATTGAACGTCGACTACGTGCTCGCGGGGCACACCCATCAGCCTTACACCCTGCGAGTGAACGGTACGACAATCGTGAATCCGGGCAGCGTGGGACTGAACCGCGACGGCGACCCTCGCGCATCGTATGCGATTATTGATGACGAAGGGGTGCAACTCAAGCGGATCGAGTACGCGCTCGAAGCCACGATTGCCGTATCCGACGCAGTCGTGAGTGACGTCATTGCCCGGCAAATGCTCCGCGACATCTACCGCGGTGGGGCCTATCTGGGCAAATGGATCAGGAACGGCACGGGACATGCCAACGGTAATGGCCACACCAACGGGAACGGGCATGGCAACGGTAAGTCGGCCGGCAGTGAGTGAACCTCCGGCTTTCGCGGTTGTCACCCGAGACCGCGGTCGGCCCGACCGCTCTTCGGATCTGTACCGGGATGCTCACGAATCCCGCTTGCCCAAGCCACCCCCCGGGACCGCGGTCGGCCCAAACGCCTCCAAAACACAAGCGGGCTGGAAGCCCGCGGTCCCAGGAAAACGCTCGCCCAAGCCACGCTCGCCGAAAGATCTCCCTGGGACCGCGGTCGTCCCGACCGCTCTTCGGATCTGTACCGGGATGCTCACGAATCCCGCTCGCCCATCCCGCTTGCCCAAGCCAATACAACCAGGGCGTCCACACACCGTTGATCCAAGCGGTACCGTTATGCGGTGCCGGGGCGATAGGTGGCAAACGAGTTCTCGGTTTCCCAGAGGGTGACCTCGGTCACGGGTAAGCCGGTCTCAACGGCCCGCTCGTAGATCACCTTGGCGATGTTCTCCGCGGTGGGGTTCGTATCGAAGAGAACGATCGGTTCGCCGAGTCGGCGCAGTTCCGGGATGATGGGGTCATCGCGGTGCAGAATCATCTTGTGATCGAGGGTTTCGTCGATCCACTTCCCGATCACTCGCTTGATCTCGGAGAAGTCGATCACCATTCCCAGTGCGTCGAGTTCCGGCGTTTCGAGCGTGATCACTGCTTTGCCGTTATGCCCGTGGAGGTTGCGGCATTTCCCGTTGTAGTTCAGCAACCGGTGCCCGTAGCAGAAGTGGATTTCTTTTGTGACTTTGAACATCGCGTCTGGCTGGTTGAGAGGAATCGTTTGGAAATTTCAGTGGGTCAGGCGCTCGCGGCGTAGCGTGTCGGGTCGTGGAGGTGTGCCGCTCGAAAGCCCTGTTGGCGTTCGTAGCACTTACTACAACGGCCGCAGTGAAGGCCCTGGTTGGGGCGTATACACGAGAACGTGAGTTCCAGCGGCAGCCCCTCGCCGCGCCGCAGTACCGTTGTTTTCTGAAGCTGGGCGTAAGGCCGAATCACCTGGACCGCTCCACCCACCGAGCGATTCACCACCGCGGCATACTGTGCAAAGAACTCGGGTGTGGCGTCCGGGAAGGGGTTCATGGCCAGTGGTGCCATCGCCACTTGCGGGATCGCATGCAGGTGACACCAGAGCAGCGCCTTGGCCAGCAACAGCACATTGCGCCCGGGAAGAAAGACATCCTCGTCCGGCGTACCCGCAGCAGGAACGCCCACACCGGTCAGGCTCCAGTGTTTGCCATACAGATCGGCGACGGGTTGTTCCAGGATGTGGAGCGGTTGCAACGCGGGGGTTTGAATCTGTTCGAGGAACTGCGTGAGATAGCCCAGTTCCGTGGGTTCCCAGAGCAGCCCCGTGCGAACATAGAGCGGAGCAACGGCGGGGTAACTGCGTGCCGCTTCGGCCAGCAGAATGGCGCTATCGAGCCCACCACTGACCAGTACGGCCAGCGGTGTCGTGGGTTTTGTCGGCGGCCAGGCGTGGGCCGTGTCGGAATTTGTGGTCATTGCACCGTCATTGTAGACGGCGTCTTCCGGGTCGGACCAACAGCAATCGGCGTCGGCCACCACCCGGCCGCCCCTGTCCACCACCCGGCCCCGGCATCATCCGTGGGCCGCTTTGCCCCCCAAAGGCACCCACAAGTGTGCCAACACCGGATTTCAGCAGATTGGTATCCATGGAAGTGCGGATGATGAACGTATCGCCAGAAGAACGGAAGCCGAGGCCATCGCGCAGTACGTTGGTTGCGGTCTTGCCGGCTCCACTCTTGTTCGCGAGCGCCTTCCACCAGCGCGGCGGTTCTTGTTCGCTATCCTTGATCCAATCTTTCTCACGCCACTTCTTGTTGATGTCCGTGGCCGCGTCGGAATCCTTGTACAGCACGATCCATTCGCCACGGACTTCACGCGACCCGACGCTGGCCTTGTAGCCCGAGCCGACAGCCGAACTCAGGATGTTGGCGATCTCCTTGTTGATGATATCCTCATCACCCCCTGCGCTCACCGCGCTAC
>JBGTAO010000329.1:0-6486 GCA_041749835.1 Gemmata sp.
GCGAATCCTGTGCGAATCGCTCGATCGTCTCCGAACGCCCGGTCCCCGTGTAATTCCACAAACTCCTCGAACATCAGATCGACATAATCCATAGTTTGCGGGCGCGCGGGATGGCGCGATACTAACACCGTCTCCCACGGGGATAAATGTGTGTAGCGTTCTTTCTTCAGTGCACCCAATTCTTTTTTCAATCGTCGGATCGCATCGACCGTGCCCGGAGCCGCCGATTCGCCTTCCTGGCGAGCCAGTTGCTCTTCCATATCGTGGATGTCTTGCTCAAACGGAAGTGGAACTGGAATCATACCAACTTCTCCTCACCTATGCTGGTCCGCACGCTTCACTGCTCCTCGTCATGCTTTTCGGTCACCGACTTGTAGATCTGTGGGATCTTCTGAAGTGCAATCAAAACTTCATGGAAGTTCGCCGGGCGATCAGCTTTCTTTTTTGCCAGGAGCTTTAACACGAATGCTGAGAAGTCATCGGTCACGTCCGGGTTGAACGCTGATGGCGGCGCCGGTTTCTCCTTGAAGTGCCGACTGAGCAAATCGTTTGTTGAGTTCCCACGGAACGGTGGTCGGCCAGTTGTGAGTTCGTAGAGCGTGCAGCCAAAGCTATAGATATCGTTCCGCTGCTCAGGCGCTTCGCCCGAGATCTGTTCCGGACTCATGAAACTCGGTGTGCCTTGTGGTTTGGGCTTTCGAGAGAACCACCGAGCCAAGCCGGTCGGAATCTTGCTGGAGATGGCAAAGTCGATGATCTTGGTGTCACCCAGAGCGTTGACCAAGATATTGTCGGGCTTCACATCGCGATGAACGTAGCCCATCGCATTCATATAAGCGAGGCCTGTTGCGGCGGCTTTAAAGATCTTCCGGCTTTGCTCTTTGATGAATCCAAATTCCTTCGCTTGAAGCCGAAGCCGAAGGCTCCCCGCTGGAAAGTACTCCATGATAAAGTGAGGTGTCTGCGGATTGCGGTTCACTTTGTAGATCCGGATCACGTTCGCGTGTGTGAGCTTGACACCCACTTCCGCTTCGTTGAACAACCCTTTACGTTGCTCCGGGTTCGCGGCGGCCTCCGGATACAGCAACTTCATGGCGAAGTGGCGATTGCTATTGGGTTCGACAACTTCAAATACTTGTGAAGTCTGCCCCGATTGCAGCAAGCTTCTGAGGCGATAACCCCCAATGACCTCGTTCACGTCCGCCATCTAGAACCCTCACCAGTATTCTTCGAAGTGGATGTTGCCCTTGAGCTTGATCGCCGAGACATCCGCCTGGAACCCGCGCTGTTCGAGTATCTCGATCACGCCCGTTGGTTCAGGATAACCTTTCTCACCGGTCGCTTGATCGCGTACGGGCACCCCGATCATTTTCGGATTCCCGCACAAGAAGACATGTGTTGATTTCGGATCGAGCGATTTCTTCATCTGCTCTTCCAATTCCCCACTCGTAATCAGATCCTGAATGTACACTTTGCGGGTCATGCCCGGTTCGCGTGTTGTTAACCCCAGATAGTGATAATTGGGATATTGCTCCATCAGTCGATGATGGATCTCCGCATAGCCCAAATCACGCGCATAGCGGACACAACACGCGGACACGATCGTGCCCTGGTGACCCCGACTCAGGAGCTCCCAGACCATGTAATTGTGTGGTGCTTCCCCGGTTCCTGTACCCAGAAACACGACGGTATCTTCGGGGCCGACTGGATCGAGCGTGTAATGTCCCGTCAACTTTTCACCGATCTGGATGCGATCGCCAACTTTGAGATTGAAGAGCCGCGGCGTAAGTGCCGGTACTCGCCCATCAGTGTTTTCCCGAACCAGTACGATGTAGAACTCGACCCAATCTGTCTGCAATGGGTCGTAAAGAACACCGGGCTGCGACTCAATGGAACAACTCAGCGAATAGGCCCGGCGTACCAACTTGCTCAGAGCGTCTGGCGGGAGTGATTCGACTTGGCACCCCTCGACGCGAGGTTCCCAGTTACCGAGTCCAAGAGTGCAATATTGACCGGGTTTGTGATTTGGTCGAGGAAAGTCCGGTCGCACTCGCACGATCATGAGGTCGGAATGGGTTTTGTGCAGGTAAGTCACCGTCCCGTTGTACCGCTTTGTGCGAAACGCTTCCAGTTCCTCAGAAGTCATGGGTGTATTGGCCTCGCGAAACGCAATGAGGAGCAGGCGTACGTTCAGAAACACCGACCCCTCGTGTAGTGCCGAGGGGTGAGAGAATCACCGTATTGTAAGTATAGAAACTGCTACCGGGACAGTTCAGCCAACTTTCTGGGCCGCTTCGGTGGCATAGGCCACGCATTTCTTCATATCGGCTGAAGGATCGGCTGGGTTTGCCTCATATTCAATGCTGACAGTGCCTGTGAACTTGACATCTTTCAACGCTTGGAAAACGGTTGCCAGATCGAGTGCACCGGCTTTATCTCCAAAGACGACGTCGGTTTTCCGCTGGTTATCGTGGTCCTTCAAATGCAGTGCAAAGTTGCGATCACCCATCAGTTTCACTTGCTGCGCGGGATCGAGCTTTTCCCCCAACTGTGCAGCACGAATCAAGTGTCCTGTGTCCAGGCACGCACCGATGAGCTTGTTGTGATCTTTGACCGCTTTGAGAATTACCTCGGCCGAGTACCAGCGGTGGAGCCCCTTCCCGGCCGGCCCATGCGGATGAATGGCGATCGCGATTTTGTACTCTTCACAGAGCTTGTCCAGGCTGTCGAAACTATCAGGTGCGGGATCGGCACTGATGTACTTCAACCCGAGCGCTTGACCAAAATCGAAGAGCTTCTTGTTGGCTTCGTGGTCCTTGGTGAATTGGGACACGCCAAAGCCCACGGGTGTTACTTCATATTCCGCGCAGAGCTTGCGAATGCCGGTAAGCTGATCGGGGTTCGCACCTGGCGGAATATGCTTGGAATAGAACTCGGCTTGTTTGAGCCCCAGTTCTTGGATCCGCTTCAAGGTTTGTTCGAGATTAAACTCACGAAATGTATAGCTTTGGACTCCCAGCTGGATGCCGGGTCCAGGTTCAGTGCCCAGAGTTGCAAGTGGCGTGAGTAGACCCAGACCCGTGACGGCTGATGCGGCGAGGAAGTCCCGTCGGTGAATTCGTGAAGACGGCATGTTCGTGCTCGTGAAATGGAAGAAGGCCGAACTTCGTGTTTCGAAGCTCGGCCCGGCAGTCTACTCGATTCCTCAAGTGAGTGCGATCATTTCGCAACGAACAGCGAGTCGATCTCGCTATCGGTCAAAGTCTCGAGACCGTTGCTCTGATCGATCACAAGAGCAACATTATTCGGACTGACCCACACCACATGGTTCCCCAGCCGGAAGACATCCTTGATGTTCGGGTACTTCTCAAGCATCCGGAAGTATGCCTCACTCTGTGCCTTGACGACAATCGATTTCATATTGGCCTGGTAGCCCTCATCGATCCAGACTCCGCCTACCTCCAGCACATTACGGCCACTCGCCTGCCGATTCGCGGTGAGTGCTACCCGATCCTGATGACGCAATTCGTTAGATGCCTGGGCCAGGTCCACTCCCAGTTGACCGTTCTGATAGCCGTCCTTGCGGCCCTTCAACGCGGTATTCGAATCGTCCCAGGTCTTCTTCTGTTGCTCGTAGCGCTTCAACTCATCGGTCAGGCGTGCCCGCAAGAGTAGGTCTCTTTCACCCTTCAGCTTCTCGGCGGTTTCTTTGATCTGATTCTCCGTGATGAACCCGCGATTACTCCCGAGCTGTTTGCCGTCTTGTCCGGCCTGGTTCTTGGCAAAGTCTTCTACGCGCATGATTCCGCCGCCAGGTAACGGGCCACTGTTTGCGACACCTGGGGGTGCAGCGCCACCCACGCCAGCTCCCGTAATCGGTGAAACGGGCAACATCACCGGTGGACGTCCGGGGGCACCGGGTCGCGTTGGCGGCGGCACCACAGGTGAGATGCTATCCGGTACTACCAGATAGCTCGTGTAGGGTGTCGCAATCCCATAGCGCTTGGCCAGTAAGACCACTTCTTTCAGGAGTTCTTCTTTCTCGCCATTGACGCGGATTTGATCGAGCAGAAAGCCGACCTTTCGCCGTGCCCAGAGTGATTCGACAAAGTCTTTCCCGGTATCGCTTGCCGTTCGCTCGGGGAAATTCAACTCGTAGATGAACTCCTTTTGCTCCGCTCCAACAAGGCCGCTGAGCTTGAGTGCAACATGACCCTGGCCACTATAGCGCCCAATCACGACAAGCTGACTCCCATGGAAGAGATCCGGCAGCTGAGGGGGATAGACTTCATGGAGCCGAACCGTCGCGTTCGATGTCAGTTTCACATTGGTCAGCACAGGGTGACTGATTTTGTTAAAGATGCTCGCGACCTTATCACCGATATCCTCGGCAGGGCGAACATAGGTGCTGACGGCGCGGGTGGCGTTGGCGAGTTGGTCCAACATCGTGGTGTTGACATCATCACCCACACCAAATGTAAAGATCCGTGTGTTTGCGGTGTTCTTGGCAATGGTTTTCTGCACAATTTTATCGGTGTCGATCTCGTCAACCGTTGGTAAGCCATCGGTGAAAAAGACAACCGTAAACGGGCGACCCATCTCGGTGGATCGCATGGCGAGCGCTTCATCCAGCGCCGGCCAGATTGCCGTGCCGCCACTAGTCTTCAGACCATCAACCCACTTCTCGGCAGCTTCCAGGTAATCCTTGTTTGCAGGCACCAACTCATCGCGAAAGCGGGTTACCCCTGTCGAAAACTTGATGAGGCTGAAGCGGTCGTCCACGCTGAGCTGTCCTAGGCAATACTTCAAAGCCTTCCGCGCCTGCGCCATCTTCAGATCAGACATGCTGCTCGACGTGTCGAGTACGAGGACCAGATCGCGCGGAACTCGCACCTTATTCGCTTCGATTTGTGGAGAAACGAGGAACAGGAAGTAACCGTCTTCGGAAGCGACGGGTTTGTAGAGAATCGGGGTGAGCCCAATATCTTGATCGCCGTAGCCGTAAAACAACTGGAAGTCTTTGTCGAGCAGTGCCTGGTTTCGGGCAAAGTCGATTTGCACTTCCGTGGCGCTCTTCCGCGTTGTGGTGATCGCGTGCGTGGGGCTGTAGACGTTCTGGATGGGGTGTTGTGAGCGAATCACGATCTTGAACGAAAAATCTTCGAGTGTCCGCGTCTCCTTCCCATCCGTTTTCAGTGGATAGATGTATTCGATCACTTTGCCATCTTTGGGTGCGATCGATTTGTAGCTTCTCTTGATCTTCTGGTCGGTCTTGGGCAGGATCGGGAAAACTCGCAACCGCATCAGGCTGGTGCCCAAGTACTCGAGTAACCCGGGGTCCTGAGTTCGGCGCACGATGTCGGTGTAAACCGTATGGGCTTTCTTGGCGTCCAACAGCTCGCCACCGGTTTCTTTCCCGTCCACCCACATGGTGAACTTGTCTACGCTGGCTCCCTTGGGAACCGGAAACAGATAGATCCCTTCCAACGGACGATCGGTGTGATTACGGAAGGATTGCTCAACTGTGGTGATCGCGACCTGATCCACAATCTCGACGTTCACTTTGTGTTGAACCATCGCAAGCGGAGGTAACTTCTTGTCCGCCGGGATGAGTAAGCCGGACGCTTCAGTGTCTGAACTGAAGGCAAATGCAAACAGGAATGTCGATAGCGCAAATCGCGTGGTGCGCATGATCAGCCCTCCAAAGGCATCAACTGTTAACCGAGCTAGCACGATTATAAGACGAACCAGGAGTGTGCTGCGATGGGAGGAATTGCGACTGTTACATGCCTGTTACGGCACCTTGCTGGCCCCGAATCGGGAAGGAGGTGGGTTAACCTCGCGGTCCTCCCACACCACCGGACGCACTTACGTATCCGGTTCCTTCAGATACCGCCTCGCGACGGACCCCCTTCCCTCGCCTTGCGGTTCCGCTCACCAAGGCGCGCGGAGGACTTCCACCTCCTCATACGCAACATGCCTTGCAGAAATGCAACAACCCGGCGCTGATTTGCACCGGTTTGCATCGGATCACATTGAGTTACCCGGCAAGGATTCGAACCTTGACGAAGAGAGCCAAAATCTCAAAACACTGTAACGCAAACGCAGTATGGAAAGCACTTTATGCATCGTCACATCTGCCGGGCGCAGTGCCGGATACAGTGGCCAACAGGGCGAAGGGGGTATCCCCTATGCCGAACTCGCCGCGCTGGTGGCCGCGTGGCCGACCCTTCCCGATCACATCCGCGCCGCGATCCGGGCGCTGGTCGGCATCGCCCCGCCACACTCGCATGAGGCACCCAAATGACCGATACTCCGCAATGCGACAGGTGCGACGGAAGGTCAACAAACACTAACCTCGACTGATGCCGATTTTGGGTTTGTCATGCGGCGGGTGCGAGCGTGGTGAGCAGGAGTTCGCGTATGGGCTCGGGGAGTTTTTCAACACCCATGTTTTGACTGGCCTGTGGCAAAAGGGACTCGACC
>JBGTAO010000330.1:0-17823 GCA_041749835.1 Gemmata sp.
GGGTCTGCAGTTGGCCGAGTTCGACCTTATCGAGATCAACGAAGCGTTTGCTGTGCAAGTGCTCGCCTGTCAACAGGCGTTGGCCTCGACCGAGTTCGCCAAGCAAGAACTCCGCCGCGAGAAGGCATGGGGCGAAATCGATCCTGCCACGTTGAACGTCAATGGTGGAGCCATCGCGCTGGGGCACCCCGTTGGTGCCTCGGGTACCCGGCTCGTCCTGACGCTCCTGCGTGCATTGCGTGAGAAGGGGCTGAAGCACGGACTCGCCGCGCTCTGCGTGGGGGGCGGGCAGGGAATGGCGGTATGGGTGGAAGCCACACAAGTTTCAGGAGCACGGGCATGAACGGACTTCAACACTGGCGACTCGATCGCGATAGCCGTGGAGTAGCGACTGCGACTCTCGACGTTCAAGGGGCTCCACTGAACGTTTTTAATGATGAAGTTGCGGGTGAGCTGCGCTCGCTTGTGGAACGACTGGAGCAGGAGCCACCGCGAGCCCTGGTCTTCCGAAGCGGTAAACCAAGTGGCTTCCTCGCAGGGGCCGATGTCCGGCAGATTCGCAAACTGGCTTCAGCACGCGAAGCCCGCACAGTTCAGGAACTGGGTCAGCAACTCTTTGATCGCATCGAAGGGCTTCCCTTTCCCACAATTGCGGTCATCCATGGTCCTTGCCTGGGTGGCGGGCTGGAGTTTGCCCTGGCATGTCAGTTTCGTGTCGCCCGGGCAGATCATCAGACCAAGCTCGGCTTGCCCGAGGTACAACTGGGTATCATTCCTGGTTGGGGTGGCACACAACGCTTGCCGAGGCAGGTCGGTATCCGTCAGGCACTGCGCATGATCCTGGAAGGGAGTACGCTTACGGCCACGAAGGCGGCCACGGTCGGGTTGGTCGATCTCGCAGCAGATCCCGCGTCCTTCGAAGCCGATGTTGAAAAGTTTGTGGAAGATCGTGCAGCGGGTCTCTCGGTGAAGCGGCCTGGCCGCGGGCTTGTTGGGTCGCTTCTCGATGGCCCAGGCAAGGGTCTCGTGATCGCAACGGCACGGCGAAAGTTGGGGCGGAAGATCGAGGACTACCCGGCGCTACCGGCCGCGATTCGGGCAATTGAAACCGGGCTTCGGAGTGGGCATGCTGCCGGGCTCGCGGAAGAGCGTGAGGTGTTCCCGCAGTTGCTATTTGGCCCAGTGGCTCAGAACCTCATCGAGTTATTCTTACGCCGCGAACAAGCCCGACGGGTCTCGTCCTGGGTCTCGGCCGATCGCGTGCCCCAGAAGATCCAAAAGGCGGTGGTGGTCGGCGGGGGTGTGATGGGAGCGGGTATCGCGCAGTTACTGGCACTGAACGGAATCACCGTCGTTCTCAAAGAGATTAACGAAGAGTTGGCGGCATCGGGCTTGAAGAAAGTCACGGATCTTACAACGGAAGCCGCGACCAAAGGGGTATTAGCCCGTGAGCAAACGGCTGAAGTGCTCCGACGCGTGACAGCGGCCGCAAATTGGGACACAGTAACGGATGCTGATGTGGCCATCGAGGCGGTGGTCGAGCGTGAGGAGATCAAACGTACGGTCTTCACCGAACTCGCAAAACGGTTGCAGCCCGATGCCGTACTTGCTTCAAACACCTCGGCACTGGCGGTAACTCGCTTGGCAACAGGGATCGCTCAACCCGGTCGCATGGCAGGGCTGCACTTCTTCAATCCCGTGCATCGGATGCAACTGGTCGAGGTTGTCCGTGGCCGCGAAACCAGCGACGACACCATCGCGACGCTGGTTGAACTGGTCCGCAAGGTCGGGAAAGTGCCGGTGGTAGTCGCCGATTCACCGGGGTTTCTAGTGAACCGCATCCTGTTCCCATACATGGACGAAGCCGTGCGGCGCGTGTGTGATGGCATTCCCGGCCGGACAATCGACGCTGAGGCCAAAGCGTTTGGTATGCCAATGGGGCCGCTGGAGTTGCTCGATCAAGTCGGTATCGATGTGGCAGCCGATGTGGCCACTTCGCTGGGGCAACTCAGTGGCGATCCGAGCCCAGTGCCCGAACGCCTGGCGACCATGGCCCGCGAAGGTTGGCTAGGCAAAAAGAGTGGTAAAGGCTTTTACGAGTATCGTGATGGCAGCGTCGGCTCGCCCACACGCTGGGCCGTCGAAGGCACCACCGCGCCACCACCGCACGAGCAAGTAGCCAAGGGGGAACTGACCAAGATTCAGCGCCGGTTGCTCTACCCCATCATCAACGAGGCCGCGAAGTGCCTTGACGAAGGTGTGGTGCGTGAAGCGTGGATTGTGGATTTCGCAATGGTGCTTGGCACCGGGTTCGCTCCCTTCCGGGGTGGGCCACTTCGCACCGCCGACGCTATCGGTTTACCACGAATTGTGCAGGAAATGCAAACGTTGCAGCAGTCGCTGGGGCAGCGATTTGTACCGGCACCGCTTTTGGCTCGCTTGGCCAATGATGGCCGTGGCTTCTACGACCCTCGCCCACAACTTCAGGAGGTCCACTAGCATGGGCACCCCATCGTTCGCCGAAGAAGCACTGCGACTGGGAGGCAAAGGTGCCGACGAAGTACGCCGAATGGGTGCGGTGGATACCGCCGACGATCAGGTCGAATCGCTGTTCGCGGCCAAGTACCAAACAACCTCGAGCCCGATTCACCGTGCCGTGTGGGACTCGCACGTGTCCGCCGATGTCTGGTCGTCCGTCGCACCGAAGCAGTTGCCCGAAGTGGAATCGATTCTGAAGAACTCGCTGGCGGTCGTGCGGCGGCACCGCGATGCCGGCACACTGCTCGATGAGAACCGTAAGGTCAGTGAATCGGTGCTGAATGAGCTCGCACGTGTCGGTTACTGGGGCCTGCTGGTCGATCGAGCGTATGGTGGCTCAAGTGTACCGTTCACACGCTTTGCAAGCTTTCTCAGCGAGATGGCAACGATCGACCCAACCATCGCGGGGCTTGCCTCGGTTCACGGCTGTATCGGTGCGGTGGACCCGGTCCAAACGTTTGGCACCACCGAGCAGAAGAAGAAGTGGTTACCCGAGCTGGCCAGTGGTCGCCGATTGTCCGCGTTCGCACTTACAGAGCCCGGGGCGGGTTCCGATCTCACCGCACTCCGCACGACTGCAGTTCGTGACGGAGACGATTACGTCGTCACTGGTGAGAAACTCTTTATTACCAACGTGGCACCGGGCCGCACGATCGGGTTGGTCTGCCTGATTGATGGGAAACCCGCCGTACTGGTTGTCGATCTCCCCGAGATGGAAACTTCTGAGTTTCGCCTCAAGAACTATGGGTTGTATGCGCTCAAGCACTGTCATAATCGCGGCATCATCTTCAACGGGTTGCGTGTGCCGGTCGCCAATCGGCTCGACCCGGGAGACGGTGACGGCTTAACCGTCGCTTACCACGGGCTCAATCGTGGTCGCGTCGCACTGTGTGCCAATGCCGCTGGAACGATGCGGCTGATGATGGCCGACATCATTCCGTGGGCCAAATTCCGTGTCACCTATGGGCAACCAATCGCCTCGCGGGAACTCGTGCAACGACGGCTCGGGCACCTGGCCGGTCTGATCGTGGGGTGCGATGCGCTGGTGAACTGGTGCTCTCGACTTCTCGACCAGGGGTTCCGTGGTGAGATGGAGTGCATTGTTGCGAAGATCCTCGGCAGTGAAGCCCTGAAAGAAGCGGCCATCGAACTCCACATGAAAACCCACGGTGGACGAGCGTTTCTGCAGGGTCACCTGTTTGGAGATAACGTGCACGAGTTCCTCGCCCCGTGCATCTATGAGGGTGAAGGGGAAATGCTGGGAATGGCTCTCTTCAAGTCATTGGTGAAGCAGCACGGTCGCCAGTACTTCGAGCCAATTGGGAAGGTGCTGGCAGCGAACAAACTCAAAAAGCCAAATCTGCTGAATCCGGTCCATCTCTGGAAACTGAAGGGGCCAATGTGGCAGTACTCCAAATGGTTTGCCGGGCGTAAGCTCCAGTTTGGTGGGCATACCGAATTGCCTTCATTACCCAAGAATCTGCGTGATCACGCCCACTTTGCATCGCGTGGTCTTCGACATATGGCCGGTGAAATCTCGGGTGCCATGCGGAAGCATCAGCTCAAGCTTGCGGACCGGCAATGTCGGATGTCAGAGTTGTCCGCGCGGGTGCAATCGCTGGTCGTGATCCTGTGCACGAGCTTGTACGCTGGTCAACAATCCGACGAGTTGATTCGGCGTTCAGCTGATGGGCTATGCCGGACGTTGACTCGGCAACTCTCTGGTGGTCGGGCGACCGACCGCGACCTGCGAGATTTGACGGAACTGGGTGGGGCCATTGCCGAGGGGCATGGTGATTTGATCGACGGCGTTGATGCTCCGCCGATCCTAATGCCGTACAAGCAGTGATTCCCGGAATCGAGAGCACAGTTGTCGCACATGGTTTGACTGGCCAGTGCCAGGTGCGACGAACTGTGCTGGATTTCATCAATTTGGAGCTTGATCACTGATCCTGCTTGCGACCACGGAAGGAGGTGTGGCATTTCACACAGCTCATGGTCATGTCAATGTACGCGAGGGTCGCACCATCCAGATTCTTGTCGGCAGCGCGGGCGGCAAGTGTTTGGGCAGCCCGTTTGAAATGCCGAGCGTTGATCTCGTATTCTTCGGTCTTGTAAGCACGGAGGAATGCGGTCGCATCGCTGATCCGCGCGAGTGCCGTGGCGTTCTCTTCCAGGCTCTTGAAGTCTTCCTTAGCCAGCGCATCCAGAATCGAATGGGCACGCTTGAGCTTGACCTGCATCACTTGCGCTTCGTTCGGAAGGCTCGGTGGATCCACTTTATCCTTTTGCACCTGGGCTTGCCCGTGAGGAACTGTGAATGCGATGACCGCAGCAAGGATTAACCCTGTGACACGTACGCCGGACATTCTTGATCTCCTTGTCTGATTTGAAACACCTTTAATCTACTTCCCTTGAGTTCCGAAGTAAAGCGCGGGTCATCTCCAACTTGATGGTTGATGGCAATTCCTGCAATCGCCCCTTGGGTGGCCCGGTGTTGCGTTCGGCACCACTCCTCCTCTGGCATGACTCCTGTAACTTACTCTGGGAATCGTTTCGTCGAATCTCCTGAGAACATGTCATGCCCAAAGTTCTGATCACCTCACGTGAGGTTGCACCATTTGAAACCCGTTTTCGTGATGTTCTTGAAGCGGCTGCCCTGGAATTGGTTTACCCACCGCCCGGACGGTTCAGCCAACTCACGGAGGAGGAGTTGCTGGCCGGGTTACCCGGAATCGTGGCGACAATTGCAGGTTCAGAAACATACACGCCGGCGGTGTTCACCGCAAACCTACAGCTTCGAGTGATCGCTCGTGTTGGGGTGGGCTACGATGCGGTCGATCTGCCGGCCGCAACCCGGAACGGCACCGTTGTCACCATTGCGCCAAACACCAATCACGGGTCGGTTGCCGAGCACACCTTCGCGTTACTGCTGGCGTTCACGCGCCACATCCCCACCCGGCACGGGACCATGGCTCAGGGCGAATGGCCTCGCTTCACGAGCTTGCCCTTACGGGGTCGCACATTGGCTCTGGCTGGGCTCGGCCGCATCGGCAAAGCGGTGGCTACTCGAGCTGCGGCCTTCGACATGAAACTGATTGCTTACGATCCGGCACCCGACCCGGCATTCTGCGCCGCACACCAGATCCGACTCGTCTCGTTCTCGGAATTGCTCCCCGAGGCCGACTTCCTCTCGCTTCACCTTCCCCTGATTCCGCAGACCCGGCACCTCATAAACCGCACCACGCTGGCTCAGATGAAGCCGACTGCCGTATTGGTGAATACGTCGCGCGGTGGCCTGGTGAATGAAGCAGACCTGATCGAGGCACTGCGGGGTCAACGCATTGCCGGGGCCGGGTTGGATGTGTTCGAGGAAGAGCCTCTGCCCGTTGTACACGCACTCCGAAGCCTACCCAATGTGGTGCTGACTCCGCACGCCGCAGGTGTCGATGTGCAATCGATCGGTGATATGGCACGTTCGGCTGCCGAAGCGATTGTGGCGATCCAGCAGGGTTTGTGGCCGGATGAGAAGATCGTCAACCCCGAGGTTCGGGAGCACTTTCACTGGTGCTGATCGCCACAGTATTACTTCTTGGATGGCGGTGTGTCACGAAGCGGAACCTGTGACTTTGCGCCGATGTATCCGAGCAGATCGCGGATCTGGTCCGGCGTGAGGGTATCGAGTTGCCCCTCGGGCATGATCGAGAGCGCGGAGTCCTTGATGCTCTCCAGATCGTCCGGTGAGAGCAGAACGCGGTCCGTATCGGTTTGAATCAGTACACGATTCGGTGAGCGTTCCAGGATGATGCCCGTAATCACGCGGGCATCCTGTGTTCGAATCACTGCCATGCGATAATCGCGGCCAACCTCGGCACTGGGATCGATCACATTGGAGAGCAGGTAATCGAGATTGGTCCGATTGGCACCCGTGAGATCCGGCCCTACGGTACCCCCTTCACCGAACAGCTTGTGACATTGCTGGCAAGTCTTGGAATACAGCAATCGACCGTTCGCCAGATCTGCAGATTTCAGTAAAGTGGGCGTCAGTAGCTTGCGGTACTTGGCCAGTTGCTCTTGTTTTTGAGGCGAAGATTCCCGGATGTCGCCCCAGGCTCGTAGCAACCGCTCGGTAAGTTTGGGATTGTTGAGTGCGAACATCTGGCGTGCAGCGTACGCAGAGATGTCTCCACGGGGTACAACCTTCTCCTCAACCGCTGCCAACAGCGCCAGCGCCGTATCCACTCGGCTTCCCAGCATCGCCACGGCTTGCTGCTTCTCGTTCAGTTCCCACTGGGCAAATTGCGAAAGTACCTTCTCCGCGGTCAGCAAATGCGGATAAACCCCTAATCCGCGGAGTGCCGTCACTCGCAATGATGGTTCCTGCAAGAGCCCATGAAGTGTCGGGGCTAAACCGGCAACGCGATGGTCGATCAGCAACTGAAGTGCCGCGTTCCGCTGCGGTGCTGGCTCGGATCGGTTTGCGACGACCGTCTTGAGTACCACCACTGCCTGCGGGTCTTGGAACACCAAAGCTAGTGCAGTGGCGTCGGCTCGCACCTGCACCGAATCACTCTGGTTCAAGCGAGCATAAACGGCCGGCCAACCCTCCGGCATTTTGAAGCTTTTCCGGCCACGCAATCCTTCACGCATTCCCACAATGATGTCACCCGAGAATGTGAACTCGTGATCCTCCAGTATGTGGATCAGCGGTAGCAAATCACCGCGGTCACCTTTGGCTGCTGCTGCATCCGCGAATCGCCGGGCGATGAACTGGCGCACCTTGGGAATCTGGCATAGCTTGGTCAGAGCAAGTGCTTTGTTGGCATCGAACGAAACAAGTGGTTCGATGGCGTACCAGTACATCAGTGGTAGATTCGCGTCGGTTGCATCGGCGGCATGTGCGATCAGATTTGCAGCAATAGGCCAACGACTTTCCAGTGGTATCCGTTGCAACGCCGAAGCGAGGTACAGCCGCACCAACAGCGAGGGATCATTTTGAGCGAGTTTGGCAAACTTGCTCAAAATGAATTGCTGGGGCGACTTCGCTTCGCAGAGAAACTGGATCGCCCAGGCTCGAAGGTATTCATCGGGGTCTTCGAGCAACTTCTGCAACAGATCGACCTTGAGAGTCCCCATTGCTTGCAACGCCCAGAGTGCTCGCAGCCGGCGTGTGATGTTGCCATTCTGAGCCAAGACCTGGATGAGTTGCTCGTTGATCAGTGCTTGCTGCTTGGCTGAACGTTCACCTGTTCGCTCTTGGAGGATGAGCCGGGCTTGTCGGACATGCCAGTCGTTTGGGTGCAGTTGAAGCTGGACAAGTTCCGCATCGTCGAGTAGGTGGAGATCGGGGCCGACCTTCTTCTTCGGGCCAAAGTGAATCCGGTAGATCCGGCCGGTGGCCCGATCGGGCTTGTAGGTATGGCATTCACCCGTATCGGACCAATCCGAGACAAAGATGCTACCGGCCGGCCCGCCGCGCAATGTGACCCCCATAAACCACGGATCACCGGCCAACATGAAGTCTACGCCATGGCTGGCGACGTAGCCGGAACCCTTTCGTTTGAGCAGGTCGTTGTTGATCCGCCGACCGTGAACATTGCACATGAAGACACTGTTGCGATAGCGTGCGGGGAATGCGTCGCCCAGATAGATCAAGGTGCCACAGTGCGCGTGGCCGCCACCCATCGACAAGGTTTCGGAACTACCCAAGGTTTTGCGCAGATCGCCACCGGGGTAATGCAAGTGGTCGGCAATGGTCGGCAGGCGTTCGTAGGCGTAGAGGCTCGACGGCCGGTTCCGCCACGGCTCGTAATGCCCACCCTGGACCATGTGGAATAAGTGGGGATTGACGCAGTTGGAAACGAAGCACTGCCCGTAATCGTTGAAGTCGACACCCCAGGGGTTGGTTGTCCCGTCCGCGAAGTTTTCAAAGGTCAACGTTGTGGCATGAATGCGATAAACGCCACCATCGCAATGGACTCGTTTCGCGGCAGGCGTGCCGGGAGTGCCCACATCGGAGGGACTGGTCCGACCATGACCGCCATAAAGCCACCCGTCAGGCCCCCAGGTGAAGCCGTTGACGAGATTGTGCCGGCTTTCCTTGTATCCGAAGCCATCCAGCAACACCGTTGGATCCGCATCGGGTTTGTCGTCCCGGTCGCGATCGGGGATAAAGTAGAGGTTCGGCGGCGACATCACCCAGACACCACCAAAGCCCACTTCGATCCCGGTAATGTAGTTGAACCCCTCATGGAAGAGAGTGCGAGAATCGGCTCGACCATCACCATCTCGGTCTTCGAGAATGACAATGCGATCCTTCCCCTTCGGTTGCCACTCACCGTAGTTCAGCGCCTCGGCAACCCAGAGGCGACCGCGAGAGTCGGTGCAAAACGAGATGGGTTGCACCACGTCCGGTTCCGCGGCGAAGACGGTTGCCGTGAAGCCTTCGGGCAGTACCAAAGCCTTGGCGGCTTTCTCGGCTGGGAATGGGTGCGGAGTAGGGTCGGCAGTAGAAGCCACGAATACGGGGAGAAGCCCAAGGTATAGCAACCACCTGCCCATGGTTCACCTCCGCCGCGATTCGAAAAGTGGCAATCAGCATAACGGAACACCGGAGTCGGCCGCGAGCTTGAGGACACGTTCACGCGAAATCCGTGCGGCGTCATCGGGCTGATCGTGGCACGTGTAGAGTTCGATCGTTACCCAGCCTTCGTAGCCAATTTCCTGAAGCGCTCGGAGTGTGGCCGCGAAATCGATCACTCCTTCTCCAGGAATCAAGTGGTGGTGGACCCGGGTCGCAGCGATATCTTCCAAATGCACATGGCGAACCAGCTTCCCGAGCCGGCGGACGGTTTCTGCGGGATCGTCCTTCACACAAAACGAATGGCCGATGTCGAAGTTCAGACCGAGATATGGTGAGTGGATCTTGGAACTGAACTCCAGGTACTGGTCTGCCGTTTCGATCAGCAGATCGGGCTCGGGTTCCACGAGTAACAAGATCTGCTCTTTCTCGGCGTGCTCGACCACAGGCTTCAGCATCTCGATGAAGAGCTTCAGGCACTCGTCCCACGATCGGCCTTCGAGTGGCCCGCCAGGTTCGGTCGTGATACAGGTTGCGCCCAAGTCCTTCGCCAGCGTCAGCGCTCGTTTGGTGTGATCAATGCGGACCTGCCGGTAATGGGGATCGGGTTCGATCCACGATGGGTGCCAGTACTTCTGCCGGTGATCGTTGACCGCGTGCATCATGAAGGCATTGATGTTGCTGATCGAGAGTTGATGCTTCGCCAGCGCGTCTCGAATGGCCTGCTTTTGTTCCGGGAGCAGATATGCCGGCCACGCATGTGGTACGTCCGCCATGATCTCGATTCCCTGATACCCAATGCCGGCTAGTCGACTCACGGTATCAGCGAATGAGTGGTGCAGGTATGCGTTGGTGGAAAACGCCAGTTGCATGTTGTCTCCACAGATTTCGCAGGCGTGACACGGTTGCGAGCTTCCAGCAACTGCGTTACGCCTGTTTGTTTTCAGCACCCGTTGCGTACTGTTCCAACAGCGCAAATTGCTTCCCAAAATCGTGCTCGGTCACCCCAAGTGGATTCTTGAAGAAGCAGGCAAGATGGCACATGAGACCGCTCTCGCCACGCCGCTGCGCCAGGGCCGCCAGACGGACCAGATCGATCACCAGTGGGGCCGCGAGCAAGGAGTCGCACCCTTGCCACGTGAACTGCAATGTCATCTTTGTGCCCAGGAATCCCTGGAAGTGAATGTGATCCCATGCCGTCTTCCAATCGTCCAGCGATTCGACGTACTCGATGGAGACCAGCGACTGTGGCTTGTACCCCAAGAGTTCCCCCAACAAGGAATCTTTGCTCTTCACCTTTGAGGCTTTGTTCTCCGGATCGGCGAGCACCTGACCATCGCGGTTTCCCAGGATATTGTGGCCCACCCAGCTCAAGACCCGCAAGTTCCTCTGGTAAAACATCGGAGCCAGGACCGACTTGATCAGTGTTTCGCCCGTCTTCAAATCCTGGCCCGCATGCGGAACTCTGCGCCGTTTTGCGAGTTCTTCGAGCGCGGGTAGCGAAGCCCCTCGGCTGGGCGTCATGTTGATGTAGGCATGGCCGGCATCCATCGCCGCGAAAGCATAAATACTGCTCGTGGGTAGTGCGGCTGGGGTGGGCCGATCCAGTGCGGGTAGGAGCCGCTCCAACGACTGGTGTTCCTCGGTCTGCTCGAACGGTGGCTCGGTAGATGCGGCATTTACCACCACGAGCTGATCCAGCGCATTGGTGGACTTGAACCACAGCAGATCGGTCTGAATCAGATCAATGGCCTCACGAGGGGTGCGGGCGCTGCAGGTGTCGGGTCGGTCGGCCAGCGCCGTGATCGCCGGGTTCGGTCGGTACACGACACCAGGGCGTAGGTTGGTGGACCACGATTCCAGCTCCGGCTCACAGGCCGTGATCAGTCGATCGTCGAACACTCCCGAACGTGCATGCAACTCCCGGACGGCCGAAAGCAACGTTGCCTGGCGAATGTCGTGGCCACCCACAACCAGCGCATCGGGCTCATCGAGCGGTAACTGTTGCAGTTCCGGGAGCGCAGTGACCAGACCAGTGGAAGGTGTCAGCCCTCGCGCCAGTGCAGCCAGACCGAGCGCTGTGGTGCTCGCAACACCACCGCAGGCACCGACAAACCAAAGACCAATTCGCCGCTGGGCCATGAGTTCACGGAGTCCATCTAAAAGGTGAGAGGCAAGGCGTGGTCGGCAGAACGCTACTGGAATTGTCGGGACTGACCCCCCACCGGGTCAAGTTGCGTCGGCACTTCCCCAGAAGTTCCTGATATTCTCTCGGTGGAATAAACCCCCCGCACACTTTCTGATCACGTCTCGATTCGAGGTGCATGAGCCAGTTCGCGAGCAACACCCCACCCGGCAATCGCAATCAATGGCACACTGAGTTGGAATGCGATGGGAAGGTATTGCAGTTGGAGTTTTGTCAACGGCGTGCTGATCGCCAACCCCACCCAAAACACGGCGAACCAGCACAACCAGGAATCTCGCTGTCTCGGGTACTTCTCCCAAAGGATGATCGCGGGCACGATGAGGAGTGTCCATTCATAGATCAACGTATGCGGCGACACCCACAGCGAGAGGAACACCGCTAGCGGAAACATCGCAACCACTCGTGCGCCACTCCGCTGAGCGACCCAGCGTGCAACCGCAATACTCATGATGGCCATAACCAGCGTCAGCAACCAGTACACTTTCGGGGAATCGGGCCACACGAGTGCAAAGAACACTTTGGGATTATGCACGTTCCACAACCCAAAACCGGAAAAGCCGGCGTTCGTCCGAAGCGTTCGGAGGAAGGCCCACGAAGCCTCCGGCAACACCAGCCAAGACAGCCCGGCGAGCACAGCACCGGTCACCACAACTCCCAGCCAAGAGGCGAAGTAGCGGCGCGGAAAGAATGCCCACCAAATGAATAGCCCCAGGAGCAATTGCGGCTTGAACCACAGCAACCCCGCTACCAGGCCGGCAACCAAGCAACGATCCGCAAGCAGCAAGCGGTACACGCTGGCGAACACAGCCAGGCTGATCAAGCTATTCTGCCCGAAGCTGATGGTGGCAAACACCGGGTAAAAGGTGAGCGACCACATCAAGGTCCGGGTTGGGTGTTCTGGTTGAAGCAGCAGAATGGCCAGTACCAACAAGAGCAAACTCACCAGTGTCCAGATCACGAAGCTCGTGTAGTAGGAAAGCCCCGCAGTTGGCAGATACAGCAAGGCATAGAACGGCGGATTCCGAAACGCTTCAAAGCCCCAATAATTCCAGCCGACCAACTGGTCCTGGTAGTCGGCGAGCGTTTCGTACTGGTACATGCGGGAAGAAGACCCATCACGCACGAGGTGGGCCGCCGTGAAGAACGCCAAGTGATCCGCACCCACCAGTTGGCCCGAGGCATCCTGCCGCCCGCCGCCCACGGCGAGGCTACCGATCCAAATCAACCACGGCATGAAGCCCACGATCACACCAATCCAGAGTTTCCCCCGAATCTTGGCAGCCACTGGGGCAGCGTTCATCGCCCCTCCAGTACATCACGAGCCAGCGACTCGGGGATATCGCCCACCAGTCGCGCTTCTCCCAACCGTGTGGGCAATATGAAGCGCAGCTTTCCGGCAACCGCTTTCTTGTCGCGCCGCATCACCGCGATGAGTTCTTCGATTGGCCACTCGGGCCGCGGTGCGACAGGCAATGAAAACGCCTCCAACAACCGCACCTGCCGCTGCGTCAGGGTATCATCGATTCGTTCGAGCTTTTCGGCGAGCCGGCTCGCGCAGATCATCCCCGCGGCGACCGCTTCCCCGTGCAACCAGCAGCCGTAGCCACCAATGGTTTCAAAGGCATGGGCGAACGTGTGGCCATAGTTCAGAATTGCGCGGAGCCCCGTTTCTTCACGCTCGTCCTGTTCCACCACGCTGGCTTTGAGCTGGCAGCAGCGAGCGATGATCGGCACCAGATGCTTGTGATCGCGGGAACGGATCGCTGCGCTGTTCGCTTCCAGTGTTGTGAACAGTTCAGCATCGAGAATCACGCCGTATTTCACGATCTCGGCCAGACCACTCAGGTACTCGCGCTCTGGGAGTGAATCGAGATACGCGGGGTCGATCCACACACCGGCGGGCTGATGAAACGCGCCGATCAGATTCTTCCCGCGAGGGTGGTTGATTCCGGTCTTGCCACCCACTGAAGAATCGACCATCGCGAGTAATGTTGTTGGCACCATCATCAGGGGCAGCCCGCGGTTGTACGTCGCGGCTGCGAAGCCAGCGAGATCCCCAACCACACCACCACCGACTGCCACAACCACTGTGCTTCGGTCGGCCGCCAGTTCGTACAGTGCATCATAAATGCTGGAGAGCACCGCCGCAGACTTTGAGCCTTCACCGGCAGCCACCGTGACGCCACCCGTGTGGAAACCAAAGCTGTTCAACTCGGTTGCAATTGCCTGCCCGAGCCGATGCGTATTGGTATCGGTCACCATCAGGGCGAGTGTCGAGCGCGGTCGTGCCGTGCGGATGGCCGAACCAATGCCATCTGCCGTTTCGCCAGAAAAGGTGATGCAATACGACCGCGGACCAAGATTCACAGTTACGGTGTGCATGTGCGCATTTCACAAGGAAGAACGCTGATCGCCAAGTCCTCTGATAGTAGCATGAGGCCATGTTCAACCTCCCGGCCACGCCCGACACCGAGCTTTCGCAACAGCCACGCGACGCGGCCTGGCGGGAGTTTGCTCGCGCGCCGCTGGTTCCGGTTGCACTCGCGGTCACCACAGGGCTGATTCTGGATCGGTATGGGGACGTCCCGGCGATCACCGGCTGGGTACTGGGCGTCGTTGGGTTGGTGCTCTGGTCCGTGGGCCGGGCACGGGGAGCCGCCACCAGCGTGGTCTGGCTGTGGGTTGCGGTAGCCGGGTTGGGGGCAATTTACCATAACCTGTACCGCAATCATGTTGAACCCAACGATATATCCCAGTTCGCTACGGAAATCCCGACACCCGCTCGAATCCGGGGAATCGTTGTGGAAGAACCGGTACGGCACCGGCCACCGCGGAACGACCCTTTCGTGACGGAGCAACTCAGTGAGACAACTTCAACTGTGCTCACCGCGACTGAAATCCACAGTCGAGACGGCTGGGTCGGGGCATCGGGTCGCATTCGAGTCTCGATCGAAGGATTGGTCACAGGCATCCATACCGGTGATCGAGTCGAAATGACGGGGCGACTGGTCTTGCCTGCGGTTCCCGCGAACCCAGGTGAAACCAACTGGCGTGAACTGTTACTCAATCAACGAATCACTGCCAGTCTGCGTGTGGAAAAGTCGATCACGCCAGTGACACGCCTTGAGGAGGGGTGGCGAAGATCATTATTTGGGTGGCTCAGTGTGATCCGGGGTTGGGGCACCCGCACTTTCCAGCAGTTGTTGCCGGAACCGGAAGCCGGGTTGGCCGGGGCGCTGTTGCTGGGAGATCGAACCGCTCTCGATCGAGAAGAGTGGCAAGCTTTCGTTCGCACTGGCGTGGTTCATGTGCTGGCGATTTCCGGGCAGCACCTCGTGATTCTGGCCATGTTCATCTGGTTGGTCTTGAAGGTGTTCGATGTCCGCCGCCGCCGGGGTGCAGGGAGCGTGGCACTGGTAATGATTGGCTATGCGTTGCTCACGGGTGCTCGCCCTTCGGCGGTGCGTGCGGCGATCATGGTGTGCACCGTGTGTGCGGCACTCATTCTGCGGCGGCCTGTGATGGCAGCAAATGCGTTCGCGCTGGCTTGGATTGTGGTGGTTGCTATCAACCCCACCGATCCGTTCACGATTGGTTGCCAGTTATCCTTTGTCTCGGTTTTCGTTCTCTCCTTTGCCGCGCCAGTTTGGTTGGCCCCACGCTCACCGACTCCCGTGGAACAATTGCTCGCCGAATACCGCACGTTCGGGGAACAACTGGCCAGATCACTGGGGCGTGGGGTTTGGGTCGCCACAGCCATCAGTTTCATCCTGGCGGTTGTCAATGCACCACTGATCCTGGCGTGGCAAAACCTCGTGGCACCGATTGGTGTGATCCTGGGGCCACCGGTAGTATTGCTCTCTTCGATCGCCCTAATCTCCGGCTTCTTGTTACTACTGGCCGCACCGATTAGCGCATGGCTCGCCTGGCCGCTCGCTCGGGTCACAGAGTGGAGCCTGGCCGCCTGTGAAGCGCTTGTGCGTTGGGCTGTACAGATCCCGGGAGCGTGGGTGTACGGTCCCTCGCCCTCGACAACCTGGCTGATTGGCTTCTATAGCGGCGTGATCGCGCTGGTCCTGCTACCCACGGTGTGGCAACGGCGCATCCTGATCGCCCTCGCGGTGTGGGTGATTCTCGGGCTTGTGGTGAGTTTGTGGACGCGGGAGACCGATGAACTGCGTGTCACCATTCTGGCAGTGGGGCATGGTGGGTGCGTTGTCATCGAAACCCCGGACAATCGGGTGCTGCTTTACGATGTCGGAACAACCCGTGGCCCAGATACCGTACGGCGGGTGATCGCACCGTACCTTTGGCAACGGGGAATCACTCGAATCGACGAAGTGTTCCTCTCACACGCCGACCTGGATCACTTCAATGGCCTGCCGGAATTGCTCGAACGCTTTCCCATTGGTCGGGTCACGCATACTCCCACCTTCGCCGATAAAACCACTCGTGGTGTCGAAACAGTTCTGGATACACTCGATCGCCGGGGCATCGCCCGCCGAATTGCCGTAGTCGGGGAACGGTTCGAAGCCGGCGCGGTCACTCTGGAAGTGCTTCACCCGCCGAGCGAAGGCCCTGCCGGTAACGAAAACACGCGGAGCCTGGTGTTACTCGTGCGATCTGGAACCAACACGATACTCCTGACGGGTGACCTGGAAGGTGAAGGCCAAGCACAGGTACGCCTGAAACCGATTCCTGCAGTCGATGTGATGCTGGCACCCCACCATGGCGGGAAGAGTGCCAATGCGCCACAACCGGGGCCGGGGAACACTCTGTTTCCCGGTTTGATGGCCCAATGGGCGAAACCGAAGCTCGTGATCTCCAGTCAGCGGCCCGGGCCGACCGATCACCTCGCGGGGGCGTATGGAGGTGTGGGGGCCATCGTTTGGGATACCCCGACGGCGGGAGCCGTGACAGTACGTTGTCACAGCAGTGGCGTGATTACTGAAGCGTTTCGGACGGGAGAGGTCCGCGTGGTCGCACGCAGGAAGTGATCCACGATCGGGGTCTATATTCTCACTGGCTTGGCCGAATCACATGCTCCGAGAAGCGTTCCATCTCTTCAAGTTGCGGGCTGCACTGCAAGAGTAACAAACTCACGCCCACTGCCTCGAACGCCTTGATCTGATCGAGCACCTGCTGCGGTGTTCCAATCAATCCACTGCGAAGCCCACGGTTCGATACGGAATAGTCTTCGAGCGAAACCCGCTGTTCCAGTTGGGTGCCTGCCAGCCACTGCTGATAGTTGTGATACCCTGCTGCCGATTGCTTCACATCGGTGATCCGCCCCAGTTCGGCCTTCGCCTCGGCTTCCGTATTGCGGACAACGCTGTACCCCGCCACGCCGTAGATCATCGGCCCCAGGCCGAGCTTCACGCGCCGCTCACTCATATCACGGATCTTCTCGCCAACTCGTTCGGGTGGGTCCCCGTGCATCACATAAGCATCACACGTTTTCGCAATGAGGTTCTTGGCGGTTTCCGATTCACCACCGGCGTAGATCACGGGCCGCGGTCGCGTCACGGGTTTGGGTTGCAGCACGTTGTCGCGAACCTGGTAGTACTTGCCCTCGAAGCTCACGTGATCGCGTTTCCAGAGACTATCCACGATTTCGAGCCATTCCGCGGTCCGTGCGTACCGATCATCATGCTGTTCAAAGTGAACACCATACTTGGTCGCTTCGTCTTTCCACCAACTGGAGACCACGTTGAGCGAAAGCCGGCCCGGGCCACCGATGTGGTCGATATTTGCAGCTTGTTTGGCAAGCAGTGCCGGATTGTGGAACGTCGGTCGCACCGCGACCATGAGTTCGAGTTTGGACGTGACGGCCATCAGCGCGGCTGCCGTGCTCCACGCATCCAGGGAAGGTGCTTGCTCGCCCTTGATGTCGTTCAGGTTGAGTTCGGCGACGAGTGAGAGATCGAAGCCCAATTGCTCTGATCGTTGCGCAACCTGCTTGTTGTACTCCCAGGTAGGTGCCATTCCCTCTTCATGGACATTGCGAAGCCAACCACCGAACACGGGCATCCAGTATCCATAGCGCATGAGTTCGTTCCTACAGGTGCGGGAGGTGGCCTATCGGGTCACGCTCACTCACGGAAGACGCGGCCCTCTCGACGTGGCCCTTAGTTGCACGGCGCTTCGTTGCTCAAGATAATCGACCAGCCGCACGAACGGATCAAAGCCCACGACATTCACAGCATCGGCCACGAAGTTCGATAACGCATTGATATCGTAATAGACAAGTTGCCCATCACGATCGTCAATCATGTACTCGATCCCACCCACATCGATCCCGGCTGTTTGCATAATCGCTTCGCAGGCTCGCACCACTTCGGGCGGTGGAGTGTAAGCCTCAACCGTTAAACCGGTCCGCGGTGCGTCAATGGGGCAGGCAGAACGAACCAGCTCCACGCCATCGGCTCGCTGACAAATATCGGCGGGGCACAGGTTGAACTTGTCTCCAGGCGTGTGGATCTTGATGCCGTAGAGGAAC
>JBGTAO010000331.1:0-4965 GCA_041749835.1 Gemmata sp.
GCGTCCACAGTTCCTTGCCAGTCTTTTGATCCAGGCAGAGCACTCGCTCGGTGCTGGCGATCTTGTTCTTCGTATCGAATGGGTTCTCAGGATTGGCGACACCTTTGCCGAGCACGCGATCCGTGATGAACACCTTGCCCCCGGCGACGGCGGGGCCGGAATAGCCTTCGGCGATTGGGGTCCGCCACAGGATCTTGGCTTTCCCTTCCGGGAACTTGTCGAGAATGCCATCTTCGCGCCAGACGTTGTCGCGCTTCGGCCCCATCCACTGTGGCCAATCGTCGCCAGATGCCACTATCGGCGAGACAAGCACAGCAAAGGCGAGCGGTAAGAACTTGCGGAGCGGCATCATGAACCTCCTGGTGATCGAGACATGCCCGCATGATCGGCGGACGCGTGGAGAAGGGCAAGGGGAAAGGGCTTACGATCGCAAACTGTGACTGTGTATACTGGCGACATTCCAAGAGGAGTAGTCTGTGGATACTTCAATCACTCCACAACCGCAGGTTGTCACGTGGTGTGGTTCACGCCCACGGAGAACTTTGCACGTTACGGGCTCGACGAGAATGGGAAGCCGAAGTAAGAATCGCGCCACTACGCAACGCCTCGCGGTGTTTACAATGGCAGTATGAATGCCATTCTGCTTGCCGGGGCCGCGCTGGTCGGGCTCCCGATTTTGTTGCACCTCATCATGAAGCAGGAGCCCAAGCGGCTCAGCTTCCCCGCGTTCCGGTTCCTCACGCAAAAGCTCAAGACCAACCAGCGCAAGCTCCGGCTGCGGCACTTCGTGCTGCTGGCGCTCCGCATGTTGCTCATCGCGCTGTTTTGCCTGGCGCTTTACCAGCCCACGCTCCTGAGCGAGCGACTGAACCTGCGCGGCGAACAACCAGTCGCGGTGGTGATCGTCATCGATACCAGCCCGAGCATGGGGTACATCGCCAACGACAAGTCGCGGCTCGAAGAGGCCCGCAAACGCGCGTTCGAGCTGCTCGACGAACTTCCCGAGAAGTCGCCGGTGGCGATCATCGATACTGCCGATCTGAACGGTTACTGGGTGGACATTTCGGAAGCACGCAAGCAACTCGAAAAACTCGATCGACCGCGTGGTGGGAGCCAGCCCGTCTCCAGCGCGCTCGCCGTGGCCTATCAGTTACTGAGCAAGATCGAGAGCCCCGATGGCGAGGAGACTGACCAACTGCCCAAGCTCGTGGCGGTGTTCACCGACCGCGCGGCGGCCTCGTGGGACGTGGGGCGCAACGACGATCTCGCCAAGATGCGCGACAAGATCGCCGAGCCCAAACCCGGACACGCCATTGTCGATCTCGGTATCGATCAGCCGGTGAACGTGGCGATCCTTGGGTCCGAGATGAAGCCGCAGGTAATTGCGGCCAACCAACCCGCGCTCGTCACCGTCACCATTGCAGCAAGCGGGGCCACCGATGCGCCACCCGCCGATGTCACGGTGCTGGCCCGAGTCGATGGCACGGGGAACCCCGAACGGCGACAGGTGGTGGTTCCCTATGGGCAGTCGCGGCCAGTCTCCTTCGAGTTCCAGAACCTCAAACCGGGCGTGCATCAGGTCGAGTTCTCGCTCGCCGCGCCCGACAAACTGATGTTCGATAATACGCGGTTCCTCACCTTTCAGGTCGGCGAAGCCCGCCGCATTCTCACTATCACCGATGACCCGGGCAGCGCGGTATTCTGGCAACTGGCTCACCAGGCCAAGGGTGAGTTCGGCTGTCTGGTCGTGACCCCCAGCGATATTCAAACTCGCGATGGCGGGCGAACGGAAGTCGAATTCGCTCCCAACCCGGACAAGCCCAACGAACGCATCAGTGAGAACATTCGCGCCTTCGATGCCGTGTGCCTGCTGAATGTCGAGAACCCGAACGAGCCCGCCGGGAACACGCTCTGGGACAAGCTGCGGCCGTACGTGGAGAGCAATGGCCGACTCATCATCATTCCCGGAAGCCGCGTTTCACTGGAAGGCTACGCCGCAGCCGATGACCTGATGCCGGGCGCATTCAAAAGTATCATCGACACCCGCAAGCTCGAACCGCCACCGCCCAAGCAATCGGCTCCGGGCTGGGACGAACCGCGCGAAGGCCGCAACGGCGTGACCTGGTACCTCAACGACGATCGCGTGCTGCAACACCCCATGCTAAAGCCATTCCAGGAGTGGCAGAAGCAGGGCAATGTGGACGTGGTGAAGTACCCGCGCCGGGCTTGGAAATACTGGGACATTCAGAAAGCGCCGCAGGGTTCCGTGATCGTCGCTTACCACGATGCCGAAGCGCCGGCCGAGCGCCGCCCCGCGGTTCTGGAACGCACCATCAGCGACTTCAACGACCCCACCAAGGTGAAGGGCAAGGTGGTCCTGCTCACGACTCGGCTCGACGTACCCACGGAAGACGATCGCTGGAACGACTACTGGGATCTGGAAGGCTCGACCTGGCACACCGTCTTCCCGTGGTTGCTCGTGCGCTATCTCCTGGGCGATACCGCCGACGCCAACTTCAACTTCCAGACCGGGCAAATGGTGCCGGTGCCGTTGCCCAAGGGCGGTGTGCCGCGCGGTACCCGCGTGGTGATCGACGGCCCCGATATTGTCGGTAGTGATGCGCTCATCGAAGTGGGCGACAAGCAAACCGAGTTGCGGCTGGGGCCACCCCGCACCAACCAGCCCGGCAATTACCTACTTTCGGTCGAATCGCTCAAATGGCGCGACGGCTTCAGCCTGAATGTGCCCGCCGACGAGAGCACGCTCGACAAAGTGCCCGTGGAAGCAATCGAAAGCCTGACTGGCAAGGACACGGTTCTGCCGATCGACCGGAACCTCCGGCTGCGCGACGCCATCGCCGCCAAGTTCAGCCAACCGCTCGATCTGTTCCCCTGGCTGCTCATCGCCGTGCTGATGCTGCTCGCGCTGGAAGGGCTCGTGGCCAACCGCTTCTACCGCAAGGTGCGTTAACGCATCTGGCGCGATCGTCGTACTGTCTGGAGGTGCCGCGGTGGTGCAATACAAGGCAGGCTACAAGTTCGTGGATGGTGGTGTGCACACCCAGGTTCTGGATTTCCCGGCTGCGATCAGTTGCGGCACCAATCTGGATGATGCCCGACGGAT
Organism: Gemmata sp.; assembly: GCA_041749835.1. Taxonomy (GTDB): domain Bacteria; phylum Planctomycetota; class Planctomycetia; order Gemmatales; family Gemmataceae; genus Gemmata. The sequence continues at coordinate 3,125 of JBGTAO010000331.1, forward strand.
GCTGGGTTTAGCATTGATCGATGTTACCGAGACGCTCCTCAGCCTGGGTCAGCCACTCCCGCGAACAGACTCAACCGTCACGAATCCCGAGATGGATTTGGAAGAGCCCATCTATTTGCACCTGTCGGCCAGCTCTGGCGTCTCCGAGGAACCCGCGGGAGTGGTGGTGCCGTGAAGCGAGAGGACTTGCTCCGCACTTGCGCCGTGTGGCTGCCAACCTCTGCGAGTAGGTCGCGGACATTCCATTTGGATGAATCCCGCGAATGGCCAACAGGCATCGATCCCACGGCACCGCGAAATCAACGACTACACCGCTCGTGCCATTTGCCGACAACTTGGCACTGCGGAACCCTGAGGCCGCGATGAACGCCCTGCCCGACGAGCCCCAGCCCCGATCCAGCGCCGACGAGGTGAATCGGTTGTGGCAGCACGGGATGCACGAGGAGCGTCTGTTTCACGACCGGCTGAACTACTTCTCCGCCATCCAGGTTGGGTTACTCGGTGTGTTCGCCATTCTCTACCACAAGGAACCATCCCTTGGGGTGTTCGTACCGCTGACCGTCTCCGCACTGGCCTTCGCTCTCCTGTGGTTACGGGTTCAGACACGGCACTGGCGCTACTGCGTCCACGTCAACGACCGAATCAAGGAGTCCGTCCCGGAGTACGCCCGGACGGTTGCTGCGTTCGCCTCCCGAGGGTTGACCGACGGACTGGCGATCTCTCGGCCACTGGCGTTCGCGGTGCCCCTCTTGTTCGCGATCACCTGGCTGGCGCTGTCCGCCTGGGTACTCGCCCGCGCCAGCGCCTGACGACCTGGCCGGCCCCGCCACCGCATGGTATTGTTCGCGCACATCCACAGCGTTGAAACAAAACTTTGTGAGTTCGATCTGTGACGAGCAGATGCTCTGTATAATGAGAGGCCCACAATACCGAGACACGTTCGTAACGCCAGAGATCGATGGTCAAATGGTATCGGGTTTGAGCGTCTGCATTCTACAAGCGGTGGGTTACCCCCCATCACCATAATCCACACGACTTCCCAGAGTTCCTTGGGTACGAGAGGACACACACCGATGACGATACCCACAGCCCAAGACATTGGGCGTTACTTGGAGCAACAACTCCGCGCTAAGGGTCGCAACGCCGTGATGACCTACAGCGATTTGCTGGAAGAATTCAACGATTTGCCAGAGTTTACTGGGCCATGGCAGAGTCACCCACTTTGCGATATGTTTGAGGTGTTGGATATTGAGGACGGAGAGCGAAGGCCTTTCCGTACAGCCATTGTGGTATCCAAGGATGATTGCCTACCGGGCGCAGGGTTCTTCAAGATGTATGTCCGGTACCGCGATCCCAAGGCCCGCATCCGTACCGACATCGACCGCATCACGGTGCATCAAAAGGAACTGAAGGCGGTTGCTGAATACTACAATGATCGGTCGCCGAGTGACGCATAGAGAAATCGCCCACGCCTCATCATCATCTGGTTTCAATAACGAGAAATTCCCCAGAAGGCCTTAAGAGTTTGATTCGCAAGTGTGTCGGGAATGCACACATATAACCCGGCCAGAGGACTACCCCAGGTCAATTGCGAAAATGTTGTTCGGTGTCATCGCAAGTTTCCAGAACGTGACGGTCACCTCCCATCTTATAATAGCCTACATGGTTTGGATGTATTCTTTGGTCTCAGAAGATTGCAAGCGAAGCCCAATTTGAGAGGACACTTCATGGAACCCATGGTTACAGTTCTTGCCCGGGTTGGGGCTGCACTACAAGCTGAGTATGGCGACGCAGGTATCCCCTCTGCTCGTATCCGTGAAGGGGTAGAGAAGATTCGCGGG
>JBGTAO010000332.1:0-8031 GCA_041749835.1 Gemmata sp.
GCGCTCGGGTTCCGAGCGTAAGAGCGGTCGGGACGACCGCGGTCCCGGGGAAGTAGGGCGAGTGGAGGGCGTCAGCGCTCGGGTTCCGAGCGTAAGAGCGGTCGGGACGACCGCGGTCCCGGGGAAGTAGGGCTAGCGGAGGGCGTCAGCCCTCCGGTTCTTACTGGTATTGTCGGAGTGCGTCAGCGATCGGGTTCTGCTGCATCAGCGATTGGTCACGGTGTTCGCACTGTATCGCGATACGGTTTGGCTACCTTGTACAGTTCCAGGCGTGCGATGTAATCGGGTTGCGCATCGGGCGGAACCAGCTTGATCGCTTTCTCCTGCCAGCGAATGGCATCTTCGAAGCGGCCGATCTCGGCATAGGCCGCTGCGAGCGTATCGAGATACGCCGGAAGTTCGTGGTCAGTCAGTTCGCAGGCACGCGTGGCATCGATGAGTGCGCGGTGGCCATCGCGCAGTTCGTCGAGTGGGCAGGTGGACCGAAGCCAGGCGAGATGATTGAGCGTGACGGGGTCTTCCGGATCGATCGCGTACGCGGCCAATCGGTCGGTCAGTGAAGCGGGGTAGTCGCCCAACTGGGAATGGATCGCCGCCCGGAGGTTGCGGGCCGCATCCGACTTGGGGTTCCGTTCAATCGAGGCCGTGATATCGGCCAGCGCGGCGGTCAGGTCACCCTTACGGCGGTTGGCCAGAGCCCGTGCGAAGTAAGCCCGCCCGCTCACCGGCTTGAGCCGAATCGCCTCCGTGAAGTCGAGGATCGCCCTATCGGGATCAAGGAGTTCGTGGTAGCAGTAGCCACGTTGTATGAAGCCGGCGAGGTCGTCCGGTGCCAGGCGAATCGCTTCGGTGAAGTCGGCCAGCGCTTCGTCCCACTTTTTGAGGCGCACCAGCGAAAGGCCACGGTTGAACACGGGGGCAGAATCACTCGGGTCGATTGCAATGGCTGCTGCGAAGTCGGCGAGTGCCTGCTCGTGTTGATCCTGCTCGGCGAGTGCGACCCCACGAAGGTTCAGTGCGCCGACGTGTTTCGGGTCGTATTGGATCACCCAGTTGAAGTCGGTGATCGCCTTACGGTACTCCCCCAGGTCCGACCAGATTCGGGCACGGTGCCAGAACGCTTCGGACGAGTTGGGCACGAGCCGCAGGGCAGTGGAGAGATCAGTAATGGCTTCGTCGGTCCGGCCCAAGGATTCGAACGAGAGCCCGCGGTAGGTGTAAGCGCGAGCGTGGCGTGGGTTGATCCGCAGCGCCTCGGAATAGTCCGTGATTGCCTCTTCGTTGCGGCCTTGCGCCGACAGTGCGTTCGCGCGGTTGAAGTAGGTGCGGAACGTGCGGGGCGAGAGCCGAAGCGCCGCATCGTAATCGGCGTTGGCCTCATCGTAATTGCGTTTGCGGCTGTGAACGGCGGCCCGGCCATTGAACGGATCGGGGTCTTCTGGCGTCAACTCGATGGCCTGTGTGTAATCGGCGAGTGCGGCATCAAGTTCATCATGATCGACGTGAGCCGTGGCCCGGTTATGGAAGGCCGCTGCGTAATCGGGCCGCAGATTGATCGCTTCTGTAAAGTCGGCGACGGCCGCCTCATAGTCACCAGCAGCGGCGTGGCTGTTGCCGCGGTGGAAGTAGAGATCGGCATCGGTGGGGTCGAGCTCGATGGCCGCAGTAAATGCCAGGGCGGCGCGGGGATACTCGCCGCGGCGGGAGTAAGCGTGGCCCCGGCGAACGAGGGTGGCGGCATCGGGCTGTGGGTTCTGTGACATGCTGCAATTGTAGCTTGTGGGGTTGGAAGAGTGCAGGCCGATTCAACAGCGACTCCAACCGGGTCATGGCTTCGCCCGGCCCATCTGCACACGCTTCGACTTCATCCATTCCAGGCCCAGCCAGCCCTCGTGCGTCGTGACCGCCATATGCGACTGATGCGGCACAATTCCCTGATACTCTGAAGACGACACCCGGAACGATTCCGTATCACCAGGGTTCGCCCACGATTCACAACGGACGTGGTAGTTCGTCTTATTCTTGGATCGCGAGGTGTACTTCTCAGTGATGTTGGCATTGTGAACCACCGCATCGGATTCATCCAGAGCGCCGTTGAGCAACCCGATGATTCCCACACTGCCGATCGGGAACAGAAAGAGCGCGCCCACCATCAGGCTGCCCCACGCGTTGTGCGAGGTGGACGTTCCGCTGAGCAACCAGGCGGAGATATACGCGAACACGGGCGCGGCGACGAAGAACACGACTCCCGCGCGGAGGAACAACTGTAACGGCGACATGACCGGGAACGAGATCAGGGAGAAGATGGTCGCTCCAAAGAGTGCCAGGGCGATCCAGAGCACCATCTGCCATTGCTTGCGATGCATGCCGACGCGGTTGTCGAACTCCGGCTCATGCTCGGGCAAGTTCCGTGAGAGCACCAGCAACCGCGCGGCGACATCGGCGGTCAGTTCCGAATGGCCATTCTTGTGCGGATCGAATCCGACCCAGGTAGCCGAGAGTTCGCCGTTCTTCAAAACGACTTCCGGAAAGCCCTGGCGGCGGAGGTCAAGAATCGCAACCCGTTTCAGCGGGTCTTTCAGATAGGCCACTGTGAAATCGGGGGTGTCGCTGCGGATGTAGCATTCGGCATCGAATGCTTCGTCTTCCGTTTGAATCTCAGTTGCGATGCGAGCATTCTTGCACATCTTGTCGAACCAGGTCTCCCGGGTCATCCGGAACTCACCCGTGACGGGAATCACCGTCTTGATCGCGAGCACCGAGGGTTGCGGATGCTTCCCGGGAACCGGCGGGTGGTACAGCGAGGTATAAGGCGTGCCATCGAGTTCCCCCGGTTGTGGCACCTTGGCCGGGAAATTGCCCGTGATGTCCGGGGCCGAAGAACCGGCAGTTTCCCCGATTGGCCTACTCCGGCGGAGCAGGGCAATGGCACTCAGCACCATTCCAACGGAAATGACCAGGGCAACAGTAATCCCGATGTACGGCTCAGGTCCACCGCGGGCCGGCGGCTTCGTAATCAACAGAATGACAAGCCCGGCCGAACCCATCACGCCGACGATGCCAAAAGCGAGCAAAATGAGGCCAAACATTCGGCGCATGGATTGAACCCCTGGTTGTGCCACGATCAGGCGCTGATCACGTGGTGGTGTTCCCGGCCACTCGCGCAGGCTTCCGTTGCTGGTAAAGCTCCAGGCGGCTGAGGAAGTCGGTTTCCTTCTCCGCATCACCTTCGATCAAGTCGAGCGCTTTCTCTTGCCATTTGGTAGCTTCCTCGAACTCGCCACATTCTGCGTAGGCAGCGGCCAAGGTGTCGAGGAAACCGGCTTCGCTCCATTCAGTCAATTCGCACGCACGAGTGGCACATTCACGCGCCCGCTCACCATTTCGCACATCCGGGTCGGGGCAGGTGCTCCAGACCCAGGCCAACTGGTTAAAGGTGCCAGCGTGGCGGGGGTCGCGCTTGAGCGCTTCCATGTGATCGCGCACCGCGGTCCCGTATTGCTTGCGGGCGTAGTGCACCCCGGCACGGTAGTTGTACGGCATCACGGCTTGGGGCGCGAGCCGGATCGCTTCGTTGAAATCCGCAAGGGCACCGTCGAGATCGCCTTCCGATTTGCGTGCTGTGCCGCGGAGTTCGTACGCTTTCACCAGACCCGGCATGAACTGGATGGCGCGATCGCAATCTTCGATGACGGCGGTGAAGTCGTGATTATGTAAGTGGCAAAGTGCCCGTCCCAGGAACGCGAACGGGTGCTCCGGATTCAAGAGCAACGAGGCAGTGTAATCGCCAATTGCTCCATCGGTATCGCCGGTTTGTTGCCGGATCATACCGCGAGTGTACTGCGCTTCGGGGTTGTTTGGCTCCAACTCCAGCGCCGCCGAGACATCGGCCTCGGCCAGGGTGTAATCTTCGCAGTCCAGGTGAAGCTGCGCCCGCCAGAGTAAGTAGCGCGCCGCGTTCTCGGGATCGCCCTCCATCGCCGTGGCATAATCGCGCAAGGCGTTTTCGGTGTCGCCGCGTTCGGCATGACAACGACCCCGCAAGCCGTACATCGGTGCACGCCCCGGGTCGAGCTTGAGGACTTGCTCGCAATCGGCGATTGCCAGATCGTAGGCTTTCTGCGTGAACAACTCTGCGGCCCGATCGGCATACGACTGAATATCGTCGGGCTTCAGCCGGATGGCCTGATCGAGATCGTTGAGTGCGCGCACCCGATCGCCCAGTTCCAGGTAGGCATAGGCTCGGAAGCGGTACGCAGCAGCGACATCGGGACGCAAACCGATGGCCCGCGAGAAGCACTCGATGGCCTCGCGGTAGTCGCCGCCGGTAAAGGCATTGTGGCCACGACTGAACAGGTCTTGTGCGTCATCGGTCTGGCGGTTCTGCGGCATGAGCAGATGGGGGCCATCGGGAAAGTGTGTGGGATTCGAACAACAAGACCGGCCGCGCGGGCCAGTGGTTCACATATTCTACCTGATCTTGTCGCGTCAGGACTATGCCCGTTACAGCATCTGGCCGAGGAACAGCGGGGCGAGGGGGCATTGTCGCTGTGTTCGCTACGTTCTACGATTATCAGTCTCACTCTTATGCGGAGCGTTCGCCATGAAAAAGGGCATTCACCCCAATTACCGGTCGGTCGTGTTCCAGGACGTTGCGGCCAACTTCTCGTTTCTGACCCGTTCGTGTGTTGATACGGACGAAACCATCAAGTGGACCGATGGTAACGAGTATCCGCTTTGTAAGCTGGATATCTCCAGCGCGAGCCACCCGTTCTTCACCGGGAAGATGAAGCTCGTGGACACCACTGGCCGCGTCCAGAAGTTCCAGAAGAAGTACGAAAAGGTTGGCTACGGTGCCAAGAAGGACATCGCCGAAGCGACCGACAAGAAGTAACGGATCTGGGCACAGCGCCACCTGATACGATCAGGCCCCATGTCCCCTGGCATTCCTTACGGGCATCACTCCGGCCCGCACGGGCACACGTGCGGGCCGGGTTGGCGTGCGTTCTCTGTGGTCGCTCGCGCCGGGCCTTTCGGACACTACCATGCATGCAATCCTGGAGCAGAAGCTGGCTCGATTCCGCGAGCTGGAAGAGCAACTCTACGATCCTGCGGTGGCGACTGATCCGAATAAATCGGCGACGATTGCCAAGGAACGCGGTGCTTTAGCTAAGCTCGTCGAGCCGTATCTCGAGCTGCTCAAAATCGAGGCCGCCATCCAGGAATCGGTAACGATATCTGCGGGCAACGATCCTGAGATGCAGGCCATGGCGGACGAGGAACTCGCCACGCTTCGACCGAAGCGCGATTCCCTGCGCACCCGAATCGAAGATCAACTCTTGATCGACCCGGACGACGACTTCTCCCGGTTGATCGTCGAGATTCGTGCCGGCGAAGGGGGCGATGAAGCCGCACTCTTTGCCGGCGATCTCTTCGAACTGTACAGTCGGTATGCCCGCATCAGGGGCTGGACCATTGAAGAGATCTCGAACAGCCCCGGCGACATGGGTGGCTACAAGGAAATCACCTTTGGTGTCGCCGGCGACGATGTGTACCAGTACCTCCGTTATGAATCGGGTGGACACCGGGTTCAGCGGGTTCCAGTGACCGAAACGCAGGGGCGCATTCACACGTCGTTGGCCACCGTCGCTGTGCTCCCCGAGCCCGACGAGGTTCAGGTGATCATCAACCCTGGCGATATCGAATGGGAAACCATGCGGGCGGGCGGTGCGGGCGGGCAGCACGTCAACAAGACGGAATCGGCGGTGCGAATCTGGTATCGCAAGGATACCCCCGATCAGATTGAAGTGAAGTGTCAGGACGAACGCAGCCAACACAAAAACCGCGAGCGCGCCATGCGTGTGCTCCGCACCCGAATCTTTGAGCGACAACAGGAAAAGCTGCACCAGGGCCGGGCCGGTCTTCGCAAATCGCAAGTCGGCTCTGGCGAACGCGGTGCCAAGATTCGCACCTATCACTTCAAAGAAAACCGCGTCACCGATCACCGCATTGGCCTCACCATTTACCGGCTCGATGCCATCATGGCGGGCGATCTCGATCAGGTCATTGCACCCATGCGTGCACACGTTCGTCAGCAACGGCTCACCACGGGCCTACGCTGATCGCCGTTCCCAACGCAACTCAGTCGCCGGCTTGCCAATCGACTGCACGGAGAGCACCCTCATGGCCGATTCGCCAGTGACACCCAACCCCACGGTTTGGACCATCAAGGCACTTCTGGCCTGGACCACCGATTACCTCGCCAAGAAGGGAATCGAGAACCCGCGGACCGACGCCCAACTGTTGCTGGCTCACGTGCTGGGGTGCAAAAAGGTCGACCTCCTCGTGAACTACGATCAGCAACCCGCGGAAGCAGATCGCTCCCGCTTCAAGGAACTGATCCAGCGCCGGATCGGTGGTTGGCCGGTCGCCTATCTCGTGGGCGCACGCGATTTCTATTCGCTCACATTCGCAGTCACCCCGGCCGTGTTGATCCCGCGGCCCGACACCGAGACCCTGGTGCTGGAAGCGCTCACGATCCTGAAGCCCCTGAAGGAACCGACCGTACTCGAACTCGGTACCGGTTCCGGTTGCATCGCCGTCAGTATCGCGCACCAAAAGAAAGATGCTCGCGTAATTGCCGGGGACATTTCGCCCGATGCGCTGGATGTGGCCAGGCAGAATGCCAATCGCAATGGAGTGGCCGATCGGATCACGTTCGTGCAAGGCGATCTGTTCGCACCCGTGCCAGCCGGGTCGGTGTTCGATCTGGTCGTGAGTAATCCACCATACATCGCTCACAACGAGTTCCCGAGTTTGCCCGCAGATGTGCGCGACCACGAACCGCGGGTCGCCCTTGATGGTGGGCCTGATGGGCTCACTTATTATCGACGAATTGCTGCCGAAGTTGCGCCGTTCTTGAAGCCTGGCGGGCATCTGTTGCTGGAGATCGGTTCGACCCAGGATGCCGATGTTCGAGCCATTTTGGCGGAACAGCCCGCGCTCGCCGTTGGCCCCACGCTCAAGGATCTGGCAGGCCATCACCGGGTGGTAACGGCACGGAAGGCGTGACCGTGCGACAACAGGGAAACAGGCTCACTTCTGCAGAATCAACTTGCCGCGCCGCGTGATGCGGAGGCGATAGCGCACCCCTTCGAGATCAATCCAGATCTCACGGCGTTCCCCAAAGAGTTCCTCGGCGCGAACAGCCTTGCAGTCCAACTCTGGCCTGGGCTCATCCTGGGGATCATTCGTCCGTTCCTGGCTCATGCCTACCTCATCCGACTCGATCGTGAGATTGGATGTCAACAACACGGCTGCCCCGCACGAGATTGCACGGAAGCTTGCAAAATCAGAGCAAACTCCACTCACTCATGCTTGACTGTACACAATCCAACCGTAAGGTAAAGGCCGCTTCTTGAGATTTGATCTCAATAAAATTCGCCACGGGTTCGATGATTGGCATTGCACCCGTGCGGAGTCCGCTTCGCCCCGTGCGGGATGCGAGCGTGGTACCGACCACCGTTCGCTCACCAGTCGAAGCAACGCGGCTCGTTACTCCTTCCGTTTACCGAGGACGACCGTGAACAGTACCGATGTCGTAACCGAGATGGCACTTGTTGAAGTTGTCTGTCGCCGCACACTGCGGAAGCGGGTGATGCACGTCGTTCGTCGCGGGCATCTCTATCTGGGGCTTTTCCTGCTCCCGTGGGCCATTCTGTATGGTGTCACGGGCTTCCTGTTCAATCACCCCACGGCGTTCAGCGATCAACCGACTCTGACGTTTGGCAAGGATCAACTACTTGGGACTCCGCTGGAAAGCCCGGCGACTCCGCGGCAGATTGCGGAGCAAGTGGTTGACATGCTAAAAGCACGGGCGAATCCACCGGTCGAGTATCGGCTCGTGGAACCAGAACAGGCGAAGTACACCCGTGAGTTCGCCTTTGCCACCGTGAAGGCCGAAGGGGAAGAAGTGTCGTTGTTGTTTGATGCGTTGGGTCAGGGTGGAACGGTGCGGTCGCGCACCGCCAC
>JBGTAO010000333.1:0-4935 GCA_041749835.1 Gemmata sp.
TTGAACGGTTTGAAACCGACCTGGCCCGTGTCCCACTGGCCCAGCAACGATTCGAACGGCTTTATTCCCAGGTCGATGCTGCAGAACTTGGCCTAACGGTCGAAACGTTCCGAGATGAAAACCTGGAAGCCCGTCTCCGGCGGACACTGTGGGGCTATCCCAACGTCAAGATTATTCCCGAGCCCTTTAGCCGAAGTGAATTGGCTTCCGAGTTAAAAGCCGCTCAAACAAGCCCGACACAAGCACCGCGAAACCTCAACGAAAAGAAGGCCGCTCAGAAGTCGGCGATCGAGTGGCTTAGCCTGATGGCAACGGGCGAACTGGCTGGCTTCGACGTCAAGCCAGCCGAGCCCGAACTCCGAGCAGCACTCCGTAGCAACGAACTCGCACCGGCTGCCATCACCGCTGTGGCTCATTTTGGTTCTGCCGAAGTGCAACAAGATCTCTTATCGCTTGCTCTCACGGCAGGCCGACCACTCCCATTGCGATCGCAATCGGCGAATGCCACGATCCTGAACATCCGGAATCACGGCCGTTTGATTACCAAGAGCCTGATCGACGTACTTGCAGAACAAAGCATCACCGAACCCGATGCTGGTTTGCGTGCGAAGCTTCTGACTCTGAAGGGCATCCTCGCATACAGCGCCAAGGAATATGTGGAGTCACTGAAAGAGTACCAACCACCGCTAGTTCCACCACCTCCGGCGAAAGATCCGGACAAAGGTGGTGCTAAAGAACCGGGTGACGAGAAGCGCCCACCGAGTTGATCGCTGACGGAACATAAGTAATCTGAACGACTTAGCCTGCCACTAGCAGGCTTTTTCATTTCCGCGCGCAAGTTGAAGCACACCCGGCGTTCCAAGGTGAACCCGGCGGGGGTGCCCGGGCAACGAGGAGCACAATCATGACTCGGAATCCCTCAAACTCAGAAGCTCAGCCAACACTTGAGGACCTCATGGTCCGATTCCTCGCCTCCCGCTCAGACGCTGCGGCCGCAGCAGTCGAGTCTGGCGAAGGAGAGGTTGAGCTTTACGAAGTTGCCGCCGGGTTTCGGGTGGATCCCCGGTCGGCGTGGGCCGATGCCACGCTGAAGATCGCTGCCCCGGGTCAAACTCCGCCCGACTGGACCAGCATCGTGAATCAGCCTGCCACAGCTTTTGCTGTACCGATGGCAGCCGGGAACTTCCCGCAACGGGTTCGGGACCTTCATCCGCTCCTGGTGAAGTTTAACCCCAACGAGCTACGCCCATCGGGTACCTCGGTTTCACCAGTGGCGTTTTCAGGGCTCCGCGGCTGGATCGTGAAGCACAGCGCATCGCACCCGGTGCTCTGTGCTGGGTTGTTGCGGTTGCTGGGAGAGTACACCGAAGCCGAGAAGCTCTTGCCGGAATCCGAAGCGAACGAGCGGGCCGCTTTACTGTGGCAGCAGGGGAAATGCGAAGGAGCTCTTGGGCAGTGGAGTGCGATGGAAGCTTCGCCGGCGGTCGTCTTCAATCGTGGGATGGCATTGTTGTTCCTTGGTCGCTACCCAGAGGCCCGGAGCACGCTGACTGATGCCGTTGCTCAGCTCCCGGAATCGAGTGGATGGAATGCGTTGGCCCGGCTTTACCTGGCGATTGCCGAGATCCAAAACTAATCGGATTGCTTCACGCAATTCAAATGGCCCCGGCCCGCGGCGAACAGTCGCGGGCCGGGGCCATTTGAACTCTTGTTGTTGCGCAAAACTCCGGTAAGCTTGACCCGTCTTCAGCCCTCCACGGTCTCACAACTCTCTCGGAGTAAACGCATGCGGACTCGGAACCGTGCTCTCGCAACGGGCTTCATCATGTCGTTCGGTCTTGCAATTGGCTTGCGCGCCAACGCCACCACTGCCGATGAGCCCAAGCCACCTGCCGGATTCACTTCTCTCTTCAATGGGAAAGACCTGAGTGGTTGGAAGGGCCACACCACGATGACTTAACGGGCGACCAAGTCGCCAGAAGAACTTGCCAAACTCCAGGCCAGCCGAACTAAAACGGCTCTGGAACATTGGTCGGTGAAGGATGGCGTGATCCATAGCGATGGCAAAGGTGGCGTCAGTTTGGTCACCGACAAAGACTACGGTAACTTCGAGTTATTCCTGGACTGGAAGATCGAGAAGAACGGCGATAGCGGAATCTATATTCGTGGGCAGCCACAGATTCAAATCTGGGATTCGGATAACACACCGGGTGCCCGTGGTGTCGACAAGGGCTCAGGCTCGGGTGGCTTATGGAACAACACCGAGGGCGACAAAGCCAAGATTCCCTTGAAGAAAGCAGACAAACCCTTGGGTGAGTGGAACACGTTCCACATCACGATGGTTGGCGATGAGGTGACCGTGAAGCTCAATGGTGAAGTCGTTGTCAATCAAGGCAAACTCCCGAACTATTGGGACAAGTCCAAGCCGCTGCCCACCGCGGGGCCAATCGAGCTTCAGTTTCACGGCGACCCACTCTGGTTTGGAAAAATCTTCATCAAAGAACTCCCCTGATTGCGAGCGAGCTGTGTGTCGAGTTGCTCCCCGATTGGGAACGTGGCATTCAGTAGCCTGTCCGTACGAATTCTTGCCAGTAAGATATTCAACAACAGAGCCACTCCGCGTTCCTCCATTGGGAGACAGCAGTCGATGTCCACGGTTCACTCAGTCACACGGCTTTACGGTCTTGGCTTGACACCAGGCAAACTCCGCGGGCTCCAGCGGATCAGCAACCCCAACGGGACGCTAACCATGGTGGCAACGGATCAAAATAGCTCGATGATCAACATGATGAAGGAGGCTCTCAAACGGGAGCCAACCTATGCGGAAGTGGCCGATGCCAAGGTGATGCTCTCTCGGGCGCTTTCACCGCACTGCTCGGGATTGCTGGTCGATGGTTACTACGGCTACTGCAGCACGGTGTCCGCGTTCGCCGTTCCTGCTAGCACGGGTTTGCTGGTTCGAGTCGAGAAATCTGGAGCGGCCAAAAATGCGGCCGGCGCACCCTGTGGTGAAGTCGAGCCGGGTTGGGGTGTCGCAAAAATCAAGCGCTGTGGCGCAGACGCGGTCAAGTTGCTCGCGCAATTCGAACCCGCCGAGATGGACTCCGCCGAGCACAACTTCGAGTTCACGCGGCAGATTCACGACGAATGCCTGGCAAACGACATCTTGTTCCTCCTGGAGCCGATTCACTTCCCCTACAAGGTAGGCGGCGTGGAGGAAGCCAAGGATAAGGTGGCCGCTCGCAAGGCTCAGACCGTGATCGAATCGGCCAAGTACCTGAGCCGCTATTGCGACATCTACAAGGCCGAATTTCCCGGCACCTTCGGTGTCGAGAGCGATTCCCAGTTGGTGGATAACCTCAAGAAGCTCAACGATGCTTGCGTGAAGCCGTGGGTTCTGCTCTCAGCAGGTGTCGATTACGACAAGTACAAAAAGCAAGTCGAAATGGCGATGAAGGCCGGTGCGAGTGGTGTCCTTGGTGGCCGCGCCTTCTGGAAGGAGTTCTTCACTTATCAAACACCCGCTGATCGGCAGAAGTTCGCCGAGACAGAATGTGTCCGCCGGGTCAAAGAAGTGGATGCCATCGTCAAGAGTGCCACACCCTGGTTCGCCAAGTATAGTCTGAGCGCCGATGACCTACAAGGAATGCGAGCCACCGAAGGCTGGCATGCCCGCTATGGCGGGGGAGCGTTCGCAGCCGGCGGAAGTGGTAAAGCCGATCCCAACTCGGTGTATTGATTGCACGAATACCAGCCGCGACGGAAACAATCTCCGTCGCGGCTGTTCGCATTTAACGCTTGATCCCGCTCGTCGTGGTCGTCGTTCCATTCGCACGGAGTTTGTGGATCTGCACCTGAGCCAGTTCACTGTGTCGGGTGTTGGGGTAAAGCCGCATCACCTTCTCCAGGCAACTCACAGCTTCTGCCACTTGCCCCTTCTGTGACCACGAATCCGCCAGGGCCATGTACAGATCAGCGGTCCGTTTGTTCATCTGCTCGCAGGCCTTCGCAAGCCGTTCGGGATTGCCTTTCACTTCACCGATCAATGCAATGGCTTCCTTGCCTTCAGGCGATTCCGCATAGGCAGTGGAAAGTCGTTCACACGTCTCGAGGCAATCACAGAAGCGGTTATCTCGAAAGGCTTCGCGCGCGGTCGCCAGGAGATCCCGAGAGGCTCGTTGGCGAATCCGTTCTTGCGTGTCCGGCTTGGCCGCCAAACCCGTCAAGAGCGTAGCAGCATCACTGGCAGTTTGCGTCCCGGCGTACGACTTGACCGCTTCAGCCAACACGTCCACCGCTTCCTGGGTGAACCCTTGCTGCTCCAGTGCTTTCGCCCGAGCAATGCGTCCGGCCCCCAAACGTTCGATATCTTCCAGGATGATCTTGGACTTCGCACCGATCGGCTTGTCGGCTGCCTCACGCGAGATTCCCTTCAAGAGGCTCACCGCTCGCGGATAATCGCCTCCAGCCAGTGATCGTGTGGCGAGCTCGAAATCACGAGCAGCCCAATCCGTCGTGGTGATCGCAGTGATGGTCCGCTTGAATTGATCATTGAGGCGTGCGGTATCGAGATAACCTTCGACAAAGGCATGGATCTTGCCATCAGGGCCGGCGAGTACGATTGTCGGGTACAGTTGCACCTTCAGTGATTTCGCAAGGTTCGGCTCGCGATGCGCGTCGATCTTCAACGGAACGAAGTTTTGGGTGAGCTGTGAAGCAATCGTCGCATCTCGAAAGGGCCCCGCCTCGAGCTTCTTGCAGTAAAAGCAGTTGTCCGTTCCGATCACGATACAAAGCGGTAATCCCTTGTCCGCAGCTTCTTTCCGGGCCACGTTGTAATCGGTGTGCCAATTGACTGGTTCCGCAGTCAATGCCGTGGAAGGATGGGAAAGCACGACAGCCGTTACGAGTGGGAGCAAGATCGCGGGTCGAAAC
>JBGTAO010000334.1:0-6055 GCA_041749835.1 Gemmata sp.
GCTCGTACTTCACGACGACGCCTTGCGCGAATACGCTTACGGCCCCGCCACGGGCTTACCCGACACGAAAGTGGGCACCTTTTCCCAGGAACTGTACGACTTCGCGAAGAAGGCGGGCTGGCCCATCATCAGCATGAAGAACGACTGGAAGCGTGTCTTTGCCTGGGAACGCTAAACTCACGCGCACAGCGCCATGCGCTTCGCCTGAGTTTGTGGCAACCTCGCTCGTGTGATGTCGTATCATAATAACCAGCGTTGACGACCCGAACGATTGCCAAGGTGCCCCATGTCCGCGAACGATCAACATCACCAACACCACAAGGAAGAGCACGAACACGAACGCAAGGAAAAGCGCGACCATGAACGGAAATTGGAACAGCAACCGGAATCGTTGCAGCCACTGATCAAGCAGCGCTGGTTCCTCATTCTCGGGGTGCTGCTGACCCTCGGCGTGATTCTGGTCTGGACGTTGATTTGACGGCACCGCGCTGTCTGGGGCCTTGGGCTCTTCCATTCCCAATTATTGGAGCGAACACCATGATCGAGCAACTCCCTTCACCATCCGACAAGGTTCTCGGGTTCAAGCTGTCCGGGAAGCTTCACGATGAGGACTACAAGCACTTCGTCCCGGCAATCGATGCCGCGGCCGAAAGCGGGAAGGTTCGGCTCCTCGCGCAGTTCCACGATTTCCACGGCTGGGATCTGCAAGCTCTGTGGGACGACATCAAGTTCTCGACGACGCACTGCACCAAGATCGAGAAGATCGCCCTGGTCGGCGAAAAGACGTGGGAAAAGTGGATGGCCAAGGTTTGCGTGCCGTTCACGATGGCCAAAGTTCAGTACTTTGATGCCAGTGAGATCGAAAAGGCTTGGGCCTGGCTCCAGGCGGATTGAACCGCACTCCGTACCGATAACCTCACCCTATCAGACAGGAACTGCTAATGATCCGCTCAGTTGCTCGTTTCTCCCTCGCCACTCTCGTTTTCGTTGGTGGCATCGGTGGTGCGTTGTCCCAACCCCCCAAGGGTGGCAATCCGGCCGACGAAGCCGCTATTCTCAAGAACGCCGAAGCATTTGTTGCCGCGTTCAACAAGGGCGATGCCGCAGCACTGGCTGCCGCATGGGCTCCCGAAGGCAATTACACGAGTCAATCGGGGACCAAGCTGGTCGGTCGCGAGGCGATTACCAAAAGCTTCCAGGAATACTTTGCCGCGAACAAGGGCGGCAGCCTGCGGATTGATATCGCTTCGCTGCGGTTCATCACTCCCGATGTCGCGATCGAAGACGGGATCACCTCCGTGCTCAGACCCGGTGGGTTGCCCCCGAGCCGTGCTCGGTACACCATCGTTCATGTGAAGAAAGATGGCAACTGGCTCCTGGATAGCGTCCGCGAGACCGTGTTCACTCCGCCATCGAATTACGAGCATCTCAAGATGCTGGAATGGATGATTGGCGAATGGGTGGACGATGTGCAGGAAGGCGATGCCGCACGCATCATGTTCGAGTGGACCGACAATCAAAACTTTATCATCTCCCAATTCACCACCACGGTGAAAGACGTGAACATTGGTGGTGGCACACAGTGGATTGGTTGGGATCCGATTGCCAAGAGCGTTCGATCCTGGATGTTCGAAACCACCGGTGCGTTTGGTGAAGGAACCTGGAGCGCTGATGGCGCGAAGTGGACCATCAAGACCAACGTCGTCCTTCCCGATGGCAAGAAAGCAGCGGCGACCAACGTGGTGACTCGCGTAGATGCGAATTCGATCACCTGGGAAGTGACCGGTCGCACCCTGGATGGCAAGCCTCTTCCCGACATCAAGTCCGCCAAGATGAAGCGGGTGACCGACTCGCCCCGAATCATTAAATAGTCAACCCAAATGAATGAGGTGATGGGCGGGTATCGTCACCTCAAGCTTCTTGCTGCCACTCCAGAGGTTGATCATGATCAAGCGTGCGATTTGCGTAACTTGCATCATCGGTGCCGTGATGACGCTTTTCCCATCACGCGCCGATGCCTGGGGCGGGATGTACTCGGGCTATGGCTCGGGTGGCTCCAACTCTTCTGGTTATGGTTCCTCCTACACTCCGCCTTCGTCGTACAACTACGGAGGGTATCGCTCGGGCTTCGGCTACAACGAACGCTACCCGGCCGGCGTCTACTCGGGGTGGTTCTAACTCTCATTGACCTTCCACAAGGATTCCACACATGCTTCGTCAAGTTTGCATAGTGGCCGGTTTCACGGCTTTCCTGGTGCTCGCGACACCTGCCAACGCACACGCCTGGGGCGCAGCGCACGTGGGGTACACTCATGTTGGGCCGGGCGGGGTCTACCATGCCGGTGCAACGGGTTACCGCGGCGGGTACGGTGGGGGATACGGCGGTGCTCACTACGGTGCCTATCGCGGCGGGTACGGGGGGGCTTACCACTCGTATGGCTACGGCGGCGCGGCAGCGGGCGGATACCGCTACGGCAGCTACGGCGGCTATAGCGCTTACCGTGGCGGTGTCTACCGCGGCTGGTAAGGTATTCTCAGTTGAATTCGTGACTGGCTTGAGTTGCTTGGTGGTGACGCCACAACTCAGGCCAGTTCTATTCAGTCCCTGCCACCACTTCTGACGAGGCGAACCATGGAACGGGTTCTTCGCCACCGTTTCCTGCTCCTCTTGATGAGTTTGCTCCTCGCCATCGTGATCTACCCCATGTTTCGCGTTGATCTGGAGACGCGGTTACTCGACGACCTTGTGCTCACGTTCGTTTTCCTAATGGCGATTCCCGCACTGATTCGGGAACAGGCACTTCGATGGTTTGCGCTAATTCTTGGTGTTCCCACAGTCATCGGGATCTGGCTGGGGTACATCGTCCCGGATGTCCCCCGCGCCACGAGTATCGTGGGGTTTCATCTCATCGCAATAGCGTTCTTTAGCATTACGATTGGGGCCACCCTGCACACGATCTACCGGGCTCCCGAGATCACTGTTGATAGCGTGTTCGGAGCCTTTAGCGGTTACTTGTTACTGGGTCTGGTGTTTAGCCACGTCTTCTCAATTGCCGAAGCTCTTCATCCCGGAGCATTTCACTGTGCGGCTGGCATGCTTGAGAACAATCCCGATGAACGGCATGCCATCCTGACCTACTTCAGCTTCACCACTCTCTCGACTCTGGGCTACGGCGACATCGTTCCCGTGAAACCCGTTGCCCGCAGCCTGTCAATGGTGGAAGCCATTGCTGGCCAGTTCTATGTTGCGGTGCTGCTGGCTGAGGTGATTGGCAAGCGAGTCAGCCAGGTGGCGAGTGAACGCCGTCCGGTGCCTTCTGGCGACTCGACCCGCAACCCCCAGAACATGGTGTGATTGCACCGGCAACTGCGTGTTGCCAACAACAGCGTTCTGAACCAATTGAAGCGAGGTGCTGACCCCAACCGTGTCAGAATCAGCGCAAACCTCCTCCATTTCCCAATCGGCGATCGACCAGCAAACCGACCAACCCGCCGATTCCGCTGAAGTTGCAGAATCTCCCAAGCCGATCCTATCACCATAATCCCATCCGACTTTCCAAGAGGGCAAACAAATGCGCCACTTACGCAGTCTATTCTGGGCCACCGCTATCTGCGGAACCCTGGCTCTCCCATCCACGAGCCTGGCTCAGGGGATCTACCTGCCCGGTGCCGGTGCTGTTCATGGCAGCATGGGCGGGGCATCTACTGCCACGCCCCTGGATGCCATTGGTGCCCTGTACTGGAATCCGGCTGCCATAGGCCGGCTCGGGCGGTCCGAGGCGTCCATTGGTGGGAACGTGCTCTTCCCCGATATTGGCGTGTCGTCGAGTTTCCCGCGCCCCGATGGCTCCATCGCGTCGGGGCGAACCCGCAGCGACAACGGCGTCGGGCTCACGTCCTCGATTGGTATCGTTCACCAGCCCGACGAGAGCCGACTGACCTATGGTTTGGGGCTCTTTACATTGGGGGGGGGTGGTGTGAATTACCCCGGTGACCCGGGGAATCCCATCCTGTCGCCGGTGGGGCCGGTGGGCCAGAATTATGTCGGATCGATTTACTCGAGCCTGACAATGTTCCAACTTGCGCCGACGGTCTCGTACAAGGTCACCGATCGACTCGTTGTCGGTTTCGGTCCAACGATCGACATTAGCATGGCCTCGTTCAACCCCGCGTTCTTCGCCTCGCCAAATCAGGTGGTTGGTCCCGATCGGTTTTCCTCGGCCACGCATTCGCGCCCGTTCTGGGGTGGTGGCTTCCGAGTCGGTCTGGTGTACTCACTAACGGATCACCTGGATCTCGGCTTTGGTTACACCAGCCAGCAGTGGCTGGAGCAGTGGAAGTTCAACGCCTCGAACGCGCGAGGTGAACCCCGCGAACTCACACTGGATGCGTCGTTGCCCGCAATTTACTCGTGGGGTCTTGCTTACCGCGGGTTTGACCGGTGTACGCTGGCCGTGGATATGCGGTACTTCGATTATGCCAACTCGGAGCTCTTCGGAACACCGGTGCCTGAAGGTGGCCTGGGCTGGGACAGCGTCTTCTCAATCGCACTGGGAGCGCACTACCAGGTCACACAGCGTGTCGCGGTGATGGGCGGTTACCAGTACAACACTAACCCAATCCCGACGACGGCAACGCTGTTCAACATTCAGGCTCCGGCATTTCTCCAGAACACGATCTCTGTGGGTTCAACTTACAACTTCACCGATTGCCTGTCGCTGTCGCTGGGTTACGCACTCTCATTCGAGAACAGCATCACGGGTACCGCAAGGGAAATTCCTGGTGCCGGAATCACGATGACCGCATCGAACCAGTCGATGTTGTTCAACATCGGGATCAAGTTTGGTGGCGGTACCGGACGGAAGAGCACCTGCGGCCCCGTGTGCGAACCCTGTGCAGTGATGGCCGAATCTCCGACTCTGGCACCCGTGACAGCAATCCCGCAACAACTGCCCCAGTGATGTGACCGGTGAACAACAACGCAAGCGAGCGGCGCGAATCCTGTGATCGCGCCGCTCGCTTGCGTTTCTCCGGCTATCAATACACGGGATTCCGGATTCAACCAGGCTGCCCGAGCCACAGAAATTCCGCTAGAGTGTGAATCACTCGATCAAGCCGGAAGGGAAGCCCCCTGATGACCACACGACGCAGCGCCGCACCCATTCGTATTCCAACTGCTGATGAAGCCTTTGTGGCGATTGACTTCGAGACGGCGGATAGCCAACCCGATAGCGCCTGCGCGGTGGGGTTGGTTCGCGTGGAGCGGCTCCAAGTTGTGGCCCGGGAAAGCGTGTTGATTCGGCCACCACGGTCACGGATTCCGTTCAGTTTTGTCCACGGGATTACGTGGGAGATGGTCGCTACTGAACTGGTCTTCGCCGAGGTTTGGCCGCGCTTGAGCCGCATGCTAGATGATGTGTCGTTTTTGGCGGCACACAATGCTTCGTTCGATCGCCGCGTGTTGGCAACGTGCTGTGCTGTGGCCGAGATCCCAGCCCCGCCGTTGCCGTTTCTATGTACGGTGCAAGTGGCCCGTCGCCACCTCGGGATTCGTCCAGCGAACCTACCGGCCGTCTGTCGGCAACTGGGCATCAGCCTGAAGCATCACGATGCCGGGTCCGATGCCGAAGCGTGTGCCCGCATCCTCATTGCAGCGGCAACACTCCTGAAAGACCCGACGGCGCGGTTGTGGTGATCGAGGAGCGTGATCAGTCGATCAACTTGCGGATCGGTTCACCCACACTGCGGCGAATGGTGCGACCGATCGGGCCGCGCATCGTCTTATCCCACTCGATATCCAAAGCGTGTAGCACGGTCGCGTGTAAGTCCCCCACTTGCACCGGGTCTTGGACCGAATCCTTGTTCCCCTGTGGATCGCTCTCGCCAATCACCGTGCCACCACGAATGCTACCACCCGCGAGAACAGCGCAGAAGTTGTGCGGCCAGTGATCGCGGCCACCCAGTGGATTCACTTTCGGCGTCCGCCCGAATTCGCCAACGCAGAGCACGACCGTGTCTTGAAGTCGATCACGAGCTTTCAAGTCGCGGATGAGTG
>JBGTAO010000335.1:0-5970 GCA_041749835.1 Gemmata sp.
CGCGGCGAAATGCTCCCCCATGGACCGCCTCTTCGAGCGGGCGGTTTGTCGCGGCCACCACCCGCACATCGGCACTGATCGGCGTGTTCCCACCGACTCGCTCAAACGAATGGCCTTCCAGCACCCGCAAAAATTTGGCCTGTGTGGAAAGTGGCATTTCACCGATCTCATCCAGGAAGATCGTGCCTTGATCGGCCGATTCGAACTTCCCCAGCATCCGCTCGGTGGCTCCCGTGAACGCACCTTTCTCGTGGCCGAAGAGTTCGCTTTCGAGCAGCGTTTCCGTGAGGGCGGCACAGTTCAAGCAGACAAACGGGCTGTCGCGGCGGGGACTGGAGGCATGAATGGCCCGAGCTACAAGTTCTTTCCCGCTGCCACTCTCACCGCGTATCAGGACTGTCGCGCGCGTTTCTGCCACTCGCGTGAGTTGCCCGAGAATCGTTGTCAGTGCTGAACTTTGGCCGACGAGTTCGTGATCGAGATGGAGCAACTCCTTGAGGCTTTGATTCTCCACAGCGAGCGTGGTCTGCCGGCGTAGCCGATGCCACACCGCCCCGAGCTGGTGGGCCACAGCAAGTACGTACTCCAGATCGTCGGCATTCAGCGGGGATTGGGGCGCAGTCCGATACAGGTGGAGCAGGCCCAGGAGCTGCGATTCGAACACGACCGGAGCGCAAATCAAACTGGCCACACGTAACTCGGCAATACTCTCACGGCTGACCAGTTCATGGCGAGATGCAACGTTCTCAGCCAACACGGCCTGTCGGGTTGCAAGCACTTCATGACTGAGAAAGTTGGAAACCTTGTGGTAGGTTTGTGCACCGACACCGCGAGTTCGGTACACGACGGGAACAAACTCCTTGGTATCCTTGACCGCCAATACCGCTGCGACCTCAGCAGGAGTTGCTCGGAACAGCGAATCGATCACGAGTTCGGCAAGATCTGTGGGATTGCCCGCGCTCGCCATGTCCAATGCGAGCCGATAAAGCACCGAGACAGCCTGTTGGGGCGCAACCCGGGCCTGGGTATGAGTGGAGTCGTCCGCTTCCAGCGCAGGGGGCTGATAGCGTGTCTGAATTAGCCGCTTCCGGATCTCCAGGCCCGTTTCCGAACGATCTGTTCGCGGGGCCTTGCCAGCCTGTGGAAGATCCGGGAGCTCGATCAAGGCGTCAACGTACACCAGGTGGGTTCGCCCCACCCGAACTTCGTCGAGGGGTCGTAATGCTCGCTCTCCTCGAACCGGCTCACCATTCACATGAGTCCCATTGAGGCTCCCCAAATCGCGGACGTGCCAGCCCTCCGGATCGGAAAAGACCTCGGCATGTTCCCGGCTGCACAGATCGTCCTTGAGCATCAGCTTGTTCGTGGGTGATCGGCCCATGCGGTAGAGCGTGCCCCTGTGAAGTGGGTACACATCACCAAAGCCCTCATCCAAGCGGGTGACCAAAAAGGCACTGGGTTGTGGTGGCATGACGGTTGCGAATCGGAGGGAGTGACCAAAGTTAACTTAACCCGCACACAGGCACGATAACAACCCGGATCAGCTCTTACTTGTAGCACATCAGGCTAATGAGCAGGAGCAATGGCACCAACACACCAATGAGATGACGCCACGGTAGAACTGGAGCAGAGAGCCGAACGTTGGCCTCGGCTGGTGGAAGCGAAATGCCCGGGTACTCGGGGCTCCAACTTTCCGCTTCCGGTGAGTTCGGTATCGAAATCGGCCGCAACCGCCACAACTGCCAACTCACAATCACGACCACGAAAGCGGCGACTGTGTAAATCAGAATCGGCAGACTCCGGCTGTTCGGATCGAGCCATTCGGTGCGTTCGGTCAGCACCAGAACAATCGCCACCCCATTGTTGAGCATGTGCAACAGGATGGGAACCCAAATCGATCGAGACGCAAGGTAGACAAAATGCAAGTAGGCTCCCATGAGCCCAATGACAATCACCTGGCTCGGGTCGAGATGCATCACGGCGAACAGGACGGAAGTCAGGACGACCGAACTCACGAGCCCGAAGGTCATCGCGAGGCCGCGGCCGATCATACCCCGACACCAAAACTCCTCGACTAAGCCCGGGCCAATCGCCACGGCCAAAATCGTCACATACCACGGCACATGGCGAAAAACCCCGTTGAGCGACTGAACCGATGTGGGTGGCTTCAGCCCGGTCAGCCACTGAAGAAACTCCTGCAACCCGCCGGTCAGAATGAGGAACGCTGGCAAGAGCAACAGGATCAGCAGCACATGCGAGAACGCAGGCCTGCACACTGCGAGTTGCCGCCGCCACTGCCGACCGACTCGCCAGGGGATGACCACCAGGATCAAGATGAACGACGCGAGCTGCGCACCGAGCATACCCACCGCCAACGACTGGCCGATCTCATGCGGGAGTGCGTTCGGCTCGCCGTCGGTGTTACTATCCGTCATGGCTGATGCTTCAGAGATTGCCCGAAGTTGATCCTCAACAAACTGTCCAGGATTCGGTGTGCGAGCCACCCAGATACCGAACACCAGACCGCCGACCACAATCGCACCACTTACCTGAGCGACAATGAATAGGGCGCACCAAAACACCGCGCCGATGATTCCCATTCCGCGCGGGTGGGTATTGGAGTGGGATGGTTCTAACCGCATGACCAATGGTGGTTCCGAAGCCGAGTGGTCCATCGACACTCCTTCACCCGTTGGAGCTCAATTCCGTTGCCCGTCAGTACCGCAGGTAGCCCGTGAACTCCATTGCTTGCAAGATCCACGGTGGTCGCCAGGGGTTGGGCGTGGGATAGAACACCGCGAGCACCGAGAAGCCCAATAACACCGCACAGAGTACTCGCCCGAACTTGGTTGATGCCAGGCGATCAGCAGCAGGCACCACTCCGATGAGCCAAAGTGGAATCAGCCAGAAGAGCCAGCGCGGACCACTGGTGAACCCGCCATAGTTGTAGCTCTGAGTGCGTGTGAGGTAAAAGCAGAAGACGGTCACCGACACCACGAGTGTCATCGCCGAGAAGAGTTCGAGCGTCCACCCGGTCCCCTTCACCGGTCCGAGCCACTTGCGGAGATCCGCGGCACTCCGAATCCCCAGCCCCAAAAGCCCGGCTAGCGCGAGTACCCACACGGGCGTCAGGCTGAACCAACCATGATGGCCAAAGAGCAAATGAAATGCGTAGACGCTGGTCGGCTCATCGTTGAAGTCGATCCCCTTGCCTGCCGGAGTGCCGCGCTTGGCCCAGTGGCTACCTTCAAAGTTGTACCACGGTCCACCGAACTCACTATAGGCCGGCAAGAGTTGCCCGAGTGCCGCGTAGTTACACGCCAAAAGCGCCACCAGTGGCACCAACACTCCTGGTACGAAGAACATGAGCGTGTTGCGCGTCCGCACCAGCAACAACGGTAGTCCGACACCTGCCAGAAACGCCGCAGCCGGGAGATCAAACGTGGTGGCCAATGCCGCGAAAAAGCCACAACCCAGGTAGCCCCCTGGGCTCATATCGACATGGTCGATGCACGCTCGAACCAGCGGATAACTCGCGAATAGTACACAGAATGCCGCAGGGAGGTGGTTATTTAATGTGCCGCTAAATGTCAGGAGAAATGTCCCCACGGCAGCGGTAACGAACGCGAGGATTCGGCCAAAATCGGTGCGACCAATCTGCTCGATCAAGCGTGCCATCAAGACCAAATAGATGACAAATGGAACAACGTTTACCAAAAGCAAAATGGCTGGAATCACTAACCATCGGTCACGCACGATATCCCAACCGAAGGCCTGCTTCAGAACCCAGTAGGGACCAGCCAACAGAGTTGCCATCAGTGGTGGCTTGCTCGAGTAGAACTCCCGCTCTTGCGGACCTGTCGAATCACCTAAGGGCCGAAGCACAATGTCCAGGCTGCGATATTGCCCCTCGGACACAATGCCTTCATCGCGGTACGCCTTGGGATCGCGACCATCGAGATAGATCCGTTTCCCGATGGCATAGGTGTGATCGTCTACGAGCGCGCGTACCGTCGCCCAGCGGGATTTGTCGTTAGAACTGTAAAGAGGTGTCGGTTCGGGGCGTTTCTCTGGCCATTTCCGGGGCGGATCGGGCGGAATCGCGCTGTAGCCACCATCAGGACTGCTATAGCGGCTGGGTTCGTAAACGAGTTCGGCACCCACCACTTTCGCAACAGCAATCGCCACTGTCACGCTGAGTAATAGCAAATAGACCGACTTGCGACTCTCGGACGCATCAGGCATGAGTAGGCCCTGTCGAGGCGGGATCATCGGTGTGCGATCGGTCCCGCTTGGAGTTCGTCACAGCAACGATGGCATACGGTGTTTGATCCAACATCTTTCGGGCGACCACGAGTTCGGCCAGCAACCCTGCCAAGAGAAACTGAGCACCTAAAAGCACCAGTCCACCACTTAGAAAAAAGATGCACAATTGCATCGGGGCTTCCGAGCCCCAGTCGGGCTGGAACAATCGCACGATTGCATTCACCAGGAGCACAAACAGGCCGACCGCGCCGCACCCTCCTGATAGCAACCCATAAGTGCCGAGCAAGTGTTGCGGCCGCCGACCAAACTTGGTGAGAAAGTGAACCGTGCCAAGATCCAGAAAGCCCTTGATGAATCGCTGCCAGCGATACTTGGAACGGCCATATTGCCGGGGGCGATGATGAATCACCAGTTCACCGACGCGGAACCCACGGTTCGCGGCCAAAATCGGTACAAACCGGTGCAATTCACCGTACAGATGCACTTCGCGGAGCACTTCCGCCCGGTAAGCCTTGAAGCCACAATTGTGATCGTGCAACTTCAACCCGGTGATCCCGCCCACCAGCCAGTTGAAGACCCGACTCGGCATTACCTTGTGCCACGGGTCCAGGCGAACTTTCTTCCAACCACTGACCACATCCAACCCCGAATTGATCTCGGTCAGGAAGCGCGAAAGCTCACGGGGATCGTCCTGAAGATCGGCATCGAGCGTGAAGATCACACGACCTTGAGCAGCATTAAACCCTGCCTCAAGTGCTGCCGCCTTCCCAAAGTTCTTCCGAAAGCGGATACCCTGAACACGATCGTCGGAAGCCGCCAATTCGCAAATCGTTGACCACGAACTGTCGGTACTCCCATCATCAACAAAGATGATTTCAACAGGTCCGGGTAGGTCGTTTGCGTGTGTCGTGATCTCGGCGAGCAGCGGCCGCAGACTCTCGCCTTCGTTAAAGACGGGAATCACCAACGAATAACGCTCGGGTTCTGGGTCAACTGGCATGACTGTGCAAATCCGGTTGGTGCGGCCGATGGGGAATACGGTAAGCGAAATACAGAACCAATCCCAGGATCACTTCAGACACCGTCCAGGTGAGCCGCAGAACCAGCGCGATGATGACAGCCAGTCCTGAAGCGGCTTCCGGATCGAGGCTTTCCAGGAAGCGGGGTGTCAGCAGCACCTGCAAGACCCACTCGCGCACGCCAAGCCCACCCGGTGCCACCAGGACAACAAAGCCCGCGACATAAGCAACCGCGATGCAACCAAGATCTGCCGAGTAGGTTTGCGCCAGCGCTGTCGGTGATGGTACCACCGCCTGAATGGTGAACGCCAAACTCAAGCCCAGGAACGCATACCCGATCACGCCCTGCAAGAGACCCTGCGCTAACAACCCGATCGACGGATCGGGCCAGACTTTAGCAATCGTGCTGCGGCGTCGTGAGATAATTCGCGTCGCCACTCGGTTCACAGCCAGCAGAGCAAGGGGAAGCAGCGCCACGGCCAGTAGTGCGGAACTGGTTCCCGAAAGCTCGACCGGCATCACACCCAGGTGAGGTAGCAAAAGGACCGCCAGGATTGCCCCGGCAGCCATGCTTGTGAGCGTTTCGTACGTAGCCGTAATCGCAACCGGTAGCGGATGCCCACCATGATGGCGGAGCATTCCCACTCGCATCAAGATGACCCACGCCTTACCGGGGACATACTTT